>URAI01000071.1 GCA_900545725.1 uncultured Eubacterium sp. | reverse complement strand
CCCATCAGCGTACAAATCTTACATATCAGCCACAGCCTGCCCGTCTCTACACCCCCATTTCAACAAATCACAATTTTCTATTTGTAAATTTAAAAACTTGTGATATAATACCAAATGTATGTTCAGTATATTTAGAATGGAGAACTTATGAAGAAAATTATACTTGCATCAGGCTCACCAAGAAGACGTGAGCTTCTGACACAGATTGGAATTGATTTTGATGTAGTTACAAGTAATGCAGAGGAGATAATAACCAAGACATATCCGCAGGATATTGTATGTGAATTATCATGCCTTAAAGCTAAGGCTGTATATGATATGCTTAAAGAGCCACAAAAAGATATTGACAATTCGGTTATAATAGGTGCAGATACTATTGTGTATTGTGACGGAGAGATTCTTGGAAAACCGGCAGATAATGATGATGCATATAGAATGATTAAAAAAATCTCAGGAGGAGTGCATCAGGTCTATACAGGAGTTACATTTATATATAAAGGAAATGTTAAAAGTTTTAGTGAAAAGACAGATGTATCAGTATATGATATGTCAGAAACAGAAATTAACAGATATATACAGACAGGTGAGGCAATTGACAAGGCAGGTGCCTATGGAATACAAGGGGCATTTGCAGCTTATGTAAAGGGTATTAACGGAGATTATAATAATGTGGTAGGACTTCCGGTGGCTAAGCTCTACCATGAGTTAGCCAATATTAACTGTTTATAGTATAACTTCAAATATCGCAAAATAGCATTTATCTTAGAGTTAAATCGGACATAGGACTAATAATTATTACGATGTTAGAAAATGCCTGCGGAATATATCTATCAGGAAAGGATTAAAGATTTATGATAAAGCTGATTGCCAGTGATTTAGATGGAACTATACTTCTTAATGGGGCACAATCGGTTGATGGCTCACTTATTAACACAGTTGACAAACTTGTTGATATGGGTTATATTTTTGCTCCTGCAAGTGGAAGACAGATTAGCAGTCTTAAGATGTTATTTAAACCTATTGATGATAAGCTTATGTACATAGCAGAGAATGGTGCATTAGTAAAATATAAGCAGAAGACTATTGTAAAGAATGTTATGGATAAAGAGCTTGCATTGGATATTATAGAGGATGTTTTAAGACAGCCCTGCTGTGAAGTTCTGGTTTCAGGTGAGAATGTGGCATATATTAAACCCAAGACGGAAGAATATTATAACCGAATGACAAAGGTTGTTAAATATAAGACTCAGATGGTTGATGATTTTAAGGATATTAAGGAAGATATCTTAAAGATTGCAGTCTGTGATTTATCGGGAATTGACAATTCAAAAGACCATTTTAAGGAGAAATGGGGCAATATGGCAAGTGCTGTAGTATCAGGAAAGCTTTATCTTGATTTTATGGCAAGTGAAGTAAGTAAGGGACATGCCATGAAGCAGATACAGGAATACATGGGAATAGAGACCTGTGAATGTATGGCTTTCGGAGATAACTATAATGATATAGAAATGCTTGATAATGTTACACATTCATATGTAATGGAAAATTCCTCCGATGATATAAAAAAGCATGGAAAATATATATGCTCTAAGGTTGAGGATACACTTCTTGATTTATTAAAGACAGGGAAGTTATAATTACAAATATTAATTTAAAGCATAAATACTAAGTTTGTTGCATGTATATAAAACTTGTAATAAAAGAAATGTATATATGTTAATCGGATAATAGCAGATATATATAATAAATAATATTTAATAACCAATAGAATATAATTGGTATACATTGATTTGTTGCGCTGATTATAAAGTGATTAGTGTGAAAAAATAGTAAACTATTATCTTATTAGAAAGGTGGTACATATGGGAGAATATTTAGATAAGTGTGCAGAGGTGTTTTTAAAGGAGCAGGGAAAGCTGTTTGACGAGCCTGTAGCAGAAACACTTGAAGAGGCAAAAGATTTCCTTGAAGATTGTTTTGCACAGGTATTTGATTCAATTGAAGAGGTAAGAGAATATCTTGATGAAGAAGGCATGGATGTATCAGGTATGTCTGATGAAGAATTAGAGGACGAATTAGAAGTATTTAAGCTTGATGACGGACATTATTTTGTAGTTGAGGCATAGGAATTGATATGAAAATAACAATTATATGTGTAGGAAAGATTAAAGAAAAGTTCTATACACAGGCAATAGATGAATATTCTAAAAGATTGTCAAGATATTGTAAGCTTGAGATTATAGAGCTTGCTGATGAAAAGACACCTGATAATGCCAGTGAACAGGTTAATCTTAATATTAAAGCAAAAGAGGGAGACAGGATTCTTACAGCTATTAAGGATGATGCATATGTTATAGCACTTGCAATAGAAGGAAAAATGCTTGATTCAGTTGAATTATCAGAAAAGGTGGATAAGCTTGGAATTAGTGGCAAAAGCAATATAACATTTGTTATAGGTGGTTCTTTAGGGCTTGATGAAAGAGTACTTAAACGTGCGGATTACAAACTCAGCTTTTCAAAGATGACATTTCCACATCAGCTTATGAGAGTTATACTGTTAGAGCAGATATACCGTAGTTATAGAATAATGAAAAATGAACCATATCATAAATAAGGAGATTAGTGTGCAAAATAAGCCAGATAGCTTATTTTGCACACGGCTATTTGTGCCGCAGGCGTCATAAATAGCTCTTATCGCAGAGCCAAATCTGACATTTGGCTTGCGATTACTCCGGCATTAAAGATGCCTGCGGAATGGAGAATATTGTGAAAAGAATAACTAAAAATATTTTATGTGTTTCTGTTGTTATATTGATAGCAGCTCTTTTTGCTGTTTATATAAGATTTTTTAATGGAAGCTTTATATATATATCAACAGGACTTGGGAAAAATACAATTTTAAATGCTAAGAATCAGAAAACATCCATGTATCAGGCGGATATTCTTATGTCGGATGCCAGAAAAGAGTATGAGGATGTATTTGGCAGTGATATCTGGAATCAGAATATAGACGGAGTATCATTTGAGGATTATGCTAAGGATCAGATAAAGACAAAGCTTATAAGATTAAGATGCATGAACATATTTGCACAGCAGAATGGCGTTGTTCTTAGCCGTTCACAAAAAGAAGATGTTGTGAAAGCAGCTAATGAATATATGAGTAAATTAAGTGACTCACAAAAGAGTACACTTGGACTTACACAGGATAAAGCAGAGAAGATGTTTACTGAATTTGCAATAGCAAAGACACTTTATGAAGACTTTACATCTTCTGTTGACGACGAGATAAGCGCTGATGATGCAAGAGTAATTAATATACAGTATATTGTCTGTGATAATGAGAGTGACATTAATGAGGCAAAGGAGCTGGTTGACAGTGGTGAAGTATTTTATTCTGTTGTATCCAGATATAATGGCAGCAATGACTATGAGTGCGTATTAAAAAGAGGACAGATGGATAAAGCCTTTGAAACTGCTGCATTTGATTTGAAAAGTGGTGAGGTCAGCAAAGTTGTAGCTGCTGATGGAAGATATTACATTATAAAGTGTATAAGTGATAATGAAAAATCAAAAACAGAAGCTAATAAGACAAGTATTGTTGATGAGAAGAAGTTAGAGCATTTTAATGATAAGTTTGAAAACTTTGAAACTTCTGTCTATGTTGAATTTAATAATAAGATATGGAAACAAAAGAAGATGGCATCAGCACAGATTCTGGATGTGGATTTTGAAAGCATATTTGAAAAATATTTTGGAAAATAAATTTTAAGGCATATAAAAAATTTTGGAAAATAATTATTAAACTATAAATGAGCAAATACAGAAAAATGCATAAAAGTAATCTTTTTTATCCGTGGCATAAATACATTATGGTAATTTAAGTAAAAATGTCTTTGTAATACAGACAAATTTGTGCAATATTTTAAATTTACTCATTTATAGAATTAAAGTTATATTGCATGTAAATAGAAATGGAGATATAAATGGCAGATAATAAATATGATGCTTCCAGTATATCAATTCTTGAAGGTCTTGAAGCAGTAAGAAAAAGGCCGGGTATGTATATAGGAAGTGTTGGAACTAAAGGTCTTAATCATCTTATATATGAGATTGCAGATAATGCTGTTGATGAACACCTTGCTGGTTTTTGTACCAATATAGAAGTGACGCTTAATAACGATGGTACAGCAACAATTAAAGATAATGGACGAGGTATTCCAATTGGAATACATCCAAAAGCTGGTATTCCTGCGGTAGAAGTAGTATTTACGGTATTACATGCAGGAGGAAAATTTGGTGATGGAGGATATAAGATATCTGGTGGATTGCATGGCGTTGGTGCATCAGTTGTCAATGCTCTTTCAATATGGCTTGAAGTAGAGATAAGAGTTGACGGAGGTGTATATAAGCAGCGTTATGAGCGTGGAAAGGCTACAGCACCACTTGAAAAGATTGGGACATGCCGTAAAAATGATACAGGAACTAAGGTAACATTTCTTCCCGATGGGGAAATCTTTGAAAAGACGAGATTTAAAGCAGAAGCAATTAAGAGCCGTCTGCATGAGACCGCATATCTGAATCCGGGGCTGACTATTATTTTTAAGGATGCAAGACAGGGGAGCGAAGAGACTGTAACATATCACGAAGAAGATGGTATTAAAGCATATGTTAAAGACCTTAATGAAGGCAAAGAAACTGTAAGCAGCATTATATATTTTAAGAAGAATGAATCAGGAATAGAGGTAGAGGTTGCTTTTCAGTATGTTAATGAATTTGAGGAAAATATTTTAGGTTTCTGTAATAATATATATACACAGGAAGGCGGTACACATATTACCGGATTTAAGACGAAGTTTACAACAATTATCAATCAGTATGCAAGGGAACTTGGTATACTAAAGGATAAGGATAATAACTTTACGGGAATGGATGTAAGAAATGGCATGACGGCTATAGTTGCCGTTAAGCATCCGGAGCCAAGGTTTGAGGGACAGACTAAGACAAAGCTTGATAATCCTGATGCCGGTACTGTGGTAAGTTCCGTAACAAGTGATGAGATACAGTTATATTTTGATAAGAATCTTGAAGAGTTAAAGGCTGTTATTGCATGTGCTGAAAAATCAGCCAAGATTAGGAAAGCAGAAGAAAAGGCTAAGACTAACATGTTATCAAAGCCGAAATTTTCAATTGACAGCAATGGAAAGCTTGCTAACTGTGAGAGCCGTAATCCTGAGGAATGTGAAGTATTTATTGTAGAGGGAGATTCTGCCGGTGGCTCTGCAAAGACGGCAAGAAACAGAAGAACACAGGCAATACTTCCAATAAGAGGTAAGATTCTTAATGTTGAAAAGGCAGGTATTGATAAGGTTCTTGCAAATGCAGAGATTAAGACAATGATTAATTCTTTTGGCTGTGGTTTCCTTGAAGGCTATGGCAATGATTTTGATATCTCAAAGTTAAGATATAATAAGATAATTCTTATGACTGATGCCGATGTTGATGGGGCGCATATTGATACACTTCTTCTGACATTTTTCTATAGATTTATGCCGGAGCTTATCAATCAGGGTCATGTATACCTGGCAACACCACCTCTTTACAGGGCTGAACCAAAGAAAAAGGGAAAGAATGTAAAGCCTGAATATCTGTATGATGATAAAGCACTTGAAAAATACAGACAAAAGCATGCAAGTGGAACATTTACACTGCAAAGATATAAGGGACTTGGGGAGATGGATCCTGAACAGTTATGGGAGACTACG
The DNA here is from genome assembly GCA_900545725.1 of uncultured Eubacterium sp. Taxonomy (GTDB): domain Bacteria; phylum Bacillota; class Clostridia; order Lachnospirales; family Lachnospiraceae; genus Lachnospira. The sequence goes on along the minus strand of URAI01000071.1, from coordinate 6,915 downwards.
CTTAATCCTGATACAAGAATATTAAAACAGGTGGAGATTGAAGATGCTAAGATGGCAGCATCTGTTACTTCTATGCTTATGGGAAGTGAAGTTCCGCCAAGAAAGCAGTTTATTTATACACATGCTGATGAGGCAGAGATTGACGCATAATGAAATGATAGAGAATGGAGAAACAGATGGCTGAACAGATTATTAAGACTGAGTATTCGGAACTGATGCAGAAGTCTTATATAGATTATTCAATGAGTGTAATTACAGCAAGAGCTCTTCCTGATGCAAGAGATGGTTTAAAGCCGGTTCAAAGAAGAGTGTTATATGCGATGAATGAGCTGGGACTTAATTATGATAAGCCTCATAGAAAGTCTGCACGTATTGTTGGTGATACAATGGGTAAGTATCATCCGCATGGAGATAGTTCAATATATGAGACACTCGTAGTACTTTCACAGGATTTTAAGAAGGGAATGGCTCTGGTAGATGGTCATGGTAATTTTGGCTCTATTGAAGGTGATGGAGCTGCGGCTATGCGATATACGGAGGCAAAGCTTAAGAAATTCACGCAGGATGTATACCTTGCTGACCTCGATAAAAATGTTGTGGATTATGTACCTAACTTTGATGAGACTGAAAAAGAACCGGAAGTGTTACCTGTAAGAGTTCCGAATCTGCTTGTAAATGGTGCAGATGGTATTGCGGTTGGTATGACGACTAATATACCTACACATAATCTCGGAGAGGTTGTAGATGCAGTATGTGCATATATGGACAATGAGGATATTACAACTAAGGAGCTTATGCAATATTGTATCGGACCTGATTTTCCAACAGGCGGACTTGTTGTCAATAAAAAGGACTTATTAGATATATATGAGAGAGGAACCGGTAAGATTAAGCTTCGTGGTAAAATACAGTTTGAACCGGGAATGAAACGCTCTGACAGGGATAAATTAGTAATTACTGAAATTCCCTATACAATGATTGGTGCTAATATTGGTAAGTTTATATCAGATGTTGTTGACCTGATTGAGACAAAGAAGACAACAGATGTAGTTGATATTTCCAATGAATCTTCTAAAGAGGGTATCCGTATTGTATTAGAGCTTAAGAAAAATGCAGATGTAGATAATCTGATTAACCTCTTATATAAAAAGACTAAGCTTGAAGATACATTTGGTGTCAACATGCTTGCAATAGTAGATGGAAGACCTGAAACTTTAGGACTTAAAAAGATTATTAAGCACCATATAGATTTCCAGTACGAGCTTAATACAAGAAAATACCAGACACTTCTAAAAAAAGAACTTGATAATAAGGAGATTAAGGAAGGTCTTATAAGGGCATGTGACATTATTGATCTTATTATTGAAATCTTAAGAGGAAGCAAAAATCTTAAGATGGCTAAGGAATGTCTTATAAATGGTACGACAGAAGGAATTAATTTTAAGAGCAAGACCTCAGAAAAACAGGCAGCAAAGCTTGATTTTACTGAAAGACAGGCAAGTGCCATTCTTGAGATGCGTTTATATAAGTTAATCGGACTTGAGATACTTGCATTACAAAAGGAATATGACGAATGTCTTACTAAGATTGCTAAGTATGAAAAAATTCTTGGAAATAAAAAAGAGATGGCTAAGGTGATTAAGTCAGACCTGTTAAAGATTAAGAAAGAATATGCAGTAGACAGAAGAACCGTAATTGAAGATGGCAAGGAGGCCGTAGTTAAGGAAAAAGAGATACAGGAACAGGAAGTTATGTTTATAATGGATCGTTTCGGTTATGCCAAGACTATTGACATGGCGGCTTATGAGCGTAATAAAGAAGCAGTTCATAAAGAAAACAAATATATTTTTAATTGCCTTAATACAGATAAAATATATATATTTACTGATAATGGTAATCTTCATCAGATAAAGGTATTTGATATTCCATTTACGAGGTTCAGGGATAAGGGAACACCGATAGATAATATGGGCAATTATGATAGTAGTGGTGAAAATATTATTTATATGTGTGCAGCAAATGACATAAAGAATAAAAAAATGCTTTTTGTTACACGTATGGGAATGGTTAAGCTTGTAGATTCAGCGGAATTTGATGCTTCAAAAAGAACGGTTGCATCAACTAAGTTACAGGAAAATGACAGCGTTGCATATATTTATGATACGGATGCGAGAGTAGAGGTATTTTCTAAGTTTTCTATATATGGAGATGTGAAAGAAGAAGAAGAGATTATGAGTGAGCAGGATGTAATACTAAGGACTGAACAGGGCATATTCTTAAGATTTCCGCTTTCCGATATTCCACAGAAAAAGAAGGCAGCTATAGGAGTACGTGGCATTAAGCTTGGAAAAGATGATTATATAAGTGATGTATATCTTCTTACAAATGGAGATGGTACGATACTTGAATATAAGGGAAAGAAGTTAGAACTGTCTAACTTAAAGCTTGCACATAGAGACTCTAAGGGTACTAAGATCAGAGTATAGAAAAGTTAAGATTAAAGCAAAAACATATAAGAAGAATTTATCAATATAAGAAAAATAAAAAAGCAGCAATACCGGTATGGATGTGTTTAAGTACATAATTAACATTTAAAGCCGGTATTGCTGCTTTTATTAAATTATATATGTTTTATCAAGTATTAGTAAAAAGACATTTTTATTAAAAATTGTTTTGCTTCCCGTTATTTTGGTACTGTTTATTATAAAGTAGAGCAAAATAAGAATATTTTACTTAGAATTTATTGTGCCATATATTCATCATATACAGCAATAACCTTCTTCATAACATCAGGTCCGGGTGCTCCAAGAGTGAGTCGCTTTTCAACACATGTCTTAAGGCTTATGGCATCATAGATATCATTTTCAAATACAGGGCTGATAGCCTTATATTCATCAAGAGTCATATCATCAAGAGCAATACCCTTATCAAGACAATGTAAAACAAGCTGTCCTACGATACCATGTGCATCTCTGAATGGTACTCCCTTTTTAACAAGATAATCTGCAGCATCAGTAGCGTTAGTAAAGCCATGCTTTGCACTTTCTTCCATTCTTGCATTGTTGAACTTCATAGTATCAATCATGCCCCTGAAAAGTCTTACGCAGCCCTTTACAGTATCAAATGCATCAAACGAAAGCTCCTTATCTTCCTGCATATCCTTATTATATGCAAGAGGGATACCTTTCATAGTAGTAAGAAGACTCATAAGAGCACCATATACACGGCCGGTCTTACCTCTTACAAGCTCTGCAATATCAGGGTTCTTCTTCTGTGGCATGATAGAACTTCCTGTACTGTATGCATCGTCAAGCTCAATAAACTTATATTCGTTAGAATTCCAGATACAGATTTCCTCAGAAAATCTGCTAAGGTGCATCATAATAGTTGATAGTGCACTTAAAAATTCAATTAAATAATCTCTGTCGGACACTGAATCCATGCTGTTAAGAGTTGGTCCGTCAAATCCAAGCAGGGAAGCTGTAAGTTCTCTGTCAAGAGGATATGTAGTTCCTGCAAGGGCACCGGCTCCTAAAGGGCAATAGTTCATTCTTTTGTAAATATCAGATAATCTGCTTCTGTCACGCTTAAACATCTCAAAGTATGCTCCAAAGTGGTGTGCAACTGTAACAGGCTGTGCTTTTTGAAGATGTGTAAAACCAGGCATATATGTTTCAAGATTCTCTTTCATAATGCGAAGAATTACAGCCATAAGTTCTTTAACTTCTTCATCAACCTTTAATAATTCATCGCGTGTATAAAGTCGCATATCAAGTGCAACCTGATCGTTACGGCTTCTTCCTGTGTGAAGTTTTTTACCGACATTACCAATTCTTTCGATAAGAGTTGCTTCCATAAATGTATGGATATCCTCATATTCGTCAGTTATTTCAAGTCTGCCATCCTCAATATCAGAAAGTATTCCTTTAAGGCCTTCCTGGATCTTAGAACTCTCTTCTTCTGAGATTATATCCTGATGTCCAAGCATTGCAGCATGTGCAATACTTCCTTCAATGTCCTGCTTGTAGAATTTCTGGTCAAATGAAATTGATGCATTAAAGTTATTAACAAGCTGGTCTGTTTCTTTTGTGAAGCGTCCGCCCCAAAGTTTCATAATATTATCCTCCTGAAAATTATTAATTGTATAATCCTTATTATCAATGTGAATTATCATTAAGTTCGATATTATCAAAATCATCCATGTCATCAAGATTAAAAGATGTTGATATATCATCCGCTGTATTTTTATCAGAACTGTCATTGACCGTATTTTGATGATCCTTAACTTTATTAATGTCAGTTTGTGTCATTATAACTTTTTTTGGACGTGTAACAAGCTCGTCCTTTTCATTAATAAACTCCTGAATAAGTAATGGCATACGTGAGGTGTTAATCTTTCCTGTACGGCACATCTTTTTGAATAAATATACAGCAATTAATATAATAATGCATATAATGGTAATAATGCAACCCTTAATAAGATTAACTGGTGTGTATTTTAATATAATGTCGTGTTCACCGGCTTCAAGATCAAAGGCAAGAAGTGCATTCTGTAAGGCGTAAGTAGATACTTTTTTACCGTCAACATATACTTTCCAGCCGCCGTCATATGGTATTGAGAACATCATTGTTCCGTTATAAGCAGCATTTACAGTGCCCTCAATCTTAGTATTGGTATGCCTGCTTACCTGTAAGCCACATTCATTAAGCTTATTAAAAGCATTAATAAAACGGTCTGTTTCAAGTGTGTATACAAGAAGCTCCTGGATATTAGTATCAGCATATGCCTCTATTGAATCATTAGGTGTCACATAACCTATATCAAGTATACGGTTGCCATTTTTAAGACCAGTATAATTAGTAACAGTTCCATTAATGCTTACTCCGATTGATTCGATATTGCAATTCTGAAGATACAGATACATATGTCCACTCTTTACAGGTTCAAAGGTTACATCTGTAATTCCCTTATAATCATAGGTAAGAGTAAACATGCTTGAAATACCTGTTGCAGTCTTAACAAAGCTGTTCTGATTATCTATGCCATTATACATAGAGTTAGGATTCCAGTCTGTATTAACACTTGAATCAACCAGAAAGCCGATAGGAAGAGTGTAATTATTTTTATAAATAAATTCACCATCCGAACCGGTATAATAAGTCTGTAAGCTGTCTTCTGTAAGATGCTTATTACTTATTACATATTTAACTGAAAATAATGAATTGGTAAACATTGTAGCACCATTATATCCGTAAGCATTGGTTGAATGTTCAAATCCGAGATATCCGAATAAATCAGATACACCGGCGTTGGAGGTTGATGAAAAAGTTGATATACTACGGTAATTATGCCATGCGCCGTCATTTTTAGAACGGGCGCCATAGACCTTGTCCATTCTATATAACGAATCATCATCCTTAGCAACAGTATCTGTTACAGTCTCAACGGCATCATAGTCAAGAAGATAACCGCTGCGGCCAGTTGTTCCAAGACCGGTTACCTGCATATTAATAGTACATTCAATAATGCATATGCCATATGCAGACAGCAAAAGTACAGGATATTTCCAGTTCTTCTTCTGATGAAGATATAGAAGAAGGGCATAGAGTAATATAAAGGCACCACTGATATATACAATCTTAAAATCATATGTCTTATCAACGGTAAATATCTGTTCTGCAATAAGCAAAAATCCTATGGCAATCCATACAGCAGCACCAAGCTGCTTTGTATTAGCAGACTTAATGTTATGAAAAGCTTCATAACTCATAGTTATTAAGAAGAAAATGTATATAAATGCCTGTCTGCATGGAAGACTGTTAGGATAGTGGAGACCATGCCATATAAAATTAGGTATATTAAGATTAAAGGCAAGCAGGAATATAAGTAAAAGAACCATTTTGCCAATCTTTTCACGCGAAGAAACCTTTTTATTCATTACATATAAAGGTATAAGAATAAATACGGCAACTCCGCAGTATATGTTAGGATAATGTTCAAGTCCAAGATGAACCGGGATATCCATAAGTTGTCTTGTAAGCATCTGAAGTACTGAAAAATAACATGTCAGAGTCTTAGGAAATGATATATCGCTTGAAGCAGAAAGACTGAATGTATACATCTCAGGTAATAAAAGACAGGCGGCAAGACCACCGGCCAGCAGTGAATATATACACCAGTTTAAAAACTTTTTTAAATATATCTTAGGGTGCTTAAGTCCGTCATAAGATATCATAAGTACAACAAAATATAATACAACTGACATACATACCATGATAGATATATAATAGTTAGTATATATACATAAACCTAAAGTTATACAGTATAAAAAGCCTTTGTTTTCATTAACAAGATGTTCAAGTCCAAGCATTATAAGCGGTAGTAACAATATGCAGTCAAGCCACATGATATTCCAGCTATAAGCGGCAACGTAGCCTGATAATGCATAAAACATTCCGAATAATGCAATTGTACAGCTTTTTGTCTTAAAATGCTTTGAAATATAATATGTGATTGAAACACTAGAGCCTGCAAGCTTAAAAATAATGAGAGCGTTCATAATCTCAATCATATATTTTTGTGGGAACAATATAATAATCCAGTTAATCGGACTTGCAAGATAATATGCAAAAAGTGATGTGAAATCAGTTCCCATTCCAATATTCCATGAATAGGTAAGCCCCTCGCCATGTCTTAACTTATTCCAAAGTTCTGAATAAAATGGTGCGTACTGGTGGTACATATCTGAGCGAAGATAACAATTATCACCAAATGGGAATATTTCTTTAATATAATATAATGTTATAAATATAATTACAGGAATTATAAAAGATATTATAAAAGTAATATTGCCGCTTGGGACATGTGAATTGTTATTATCTTCTAACAGATGGAATTTCTTTTTGTTAGTTTTA
>URAI01000070.1 GCA_900545725.1 uncultured Eubacterium sp. | reverse complement strand
CTTTAATCCGGATATAGCAGGAGTTGCCGACGGCTGCTGCCATAGCGCCTGCACCTTTTGGCACTTCCATTTCCATAAATATTCCCCTCTGCCTTACAACACTGCAGGCATCTTCAAAACTTATTGCACCACCTGCTGTAACTGCTCCGTACTCTCCAAGTGAAAGTCCTATATTGACATCTGATGTAATCTTTGTCTTAACTGCTTCAAGCATGGCCATCTCTGTTGTATATAATGCAATCTGTGTATATTCTGTTTTATCTAACAAGTCATTTTCTTCAAATATAAGTTTTTCAATATCAAGTCCTGTAACCTCAGATGCCTTTTTATAGAGCTGTCTGCTGTCAGGATAATTATCATAAAAAGATTTTCCCATTCCGGTATGCTGTACACCCTGTCCAGGAAACATAAATACAGTCTTACCCATTAATACTCTCCATTTTATATCAATTATTTTTAGATGCCCCAAAAACTTTACAAGCATCACACATCCTAATTTTCTTTAATCCTATATACGGCCATATACCTGTCTTATAACTGCCTCAGCTTCCGTAGTCATTTCTGTTATAATTTCCCTACAAGTCTGTTCTTTATTTACCATTCCGGCAATCTGACCTGCCATAACAGTACCATTCATTATATCGCCATCGATAACAGCACGTCTTAACGAACCAAGGGTCATTCTCTCCAGCTTTTCAAATTCTACGCCTTCTTTTTCAAGGCGCTGATATTCTCTTGTCATAGAATTTCTAAGTGAACGTATAGGATGCCCTACACTGCTTCCTGTAATTGTAGAATCAATATCTTTGGCTTTAAGCACTCTTTTTTTATACTCATCACTTACTGTTGATTCTTTGGCAACTATGAAACGTGTACCAAGCTGTACGGCTTCTGCACCAAGCATAAACGCTGCCGCCATGCCTCTTCCGTCCGCTATGCCGCCCGCTGCAACAACCGGAATATTTACCGCACTTACTACCTGTGGAACAAGTGTCATGGTTGTAAGCTCACCTATATGCCCACCTGATTCCATACCTTCTGCAATAACTGCATCAGCTCCTGCCCTCTCCATCATTCTTGCCAGTGCTACTGAGGCGACAACCGGCATGACCTTTATGCCGGCTTCCTTCCACTTTGACATGTACTTTGCAGGATTGCCTGCTCCTGTAGTTACAGCTTCAACCTTTTCTTCTGTAACAACCTCTGCCACATCATCTGCATAATCACTAAGAAGCATAATATTAACACCAACCGGCTTATCCGTTATCTGTCTGGCAATATGAATCTGTTCTCTTACCCATTCAGCAGGTGCATTGGCAGCCCCGATAAAACCTATTCCTCCAGCCTTTGAAACATTAGCTGCAAGCTGAGCATTGGCAACCCATGCCATTCCTCCCTGAATAATTGGATATTCTATTTTTAATAATTCACTGATTCTGGATTTCAATTTAACAACCATGCCTTTCTAAATCATTAATCTTGTAATCATACCGTGTATGTAAATCTTCATATCAGATAAAAATTAGAATTAAGAAATTCTTAACTTTTATAATTTCACATATTATGCTGTAACACCTTTAGCTGTAAGATAATCACATACATCCTTTACAGTAACTAATTTTTCAAGATCCTCTGATGGAATTTCAACTGAATATTCGTCTTCAAGTGACATCACAAGTTCAAATAAATCAAGTGAATCAGCATTTAAGTCCTCTTTAAAATTTGACTCTGCCTTTACCTTATCAACATCAACGTTTAACTGTTCTGCAATAATTTCTCTCATTTTTTCTAACATAATTTTTAATCTCCATTTCATTTTTATTAATTTTTTAATCTGTTAAATATAGCTGTGTGTTACTCATCTTTATATTGTAGTATGATAACAGCCTACCAGTTAAGCACGATACTGCCCCAGCTAAGACCTGCACCAAAGCCTGACATAACTATAAGCTCATCTCTTACAAGTCTGTTATTTCTGTTTAATTCATCAAGAAGAATTGGTATGCTTGCCGCCGAGGTATTACCATATTCCTGCATATTCATCGGAAATTTTTCCATACTTATGCCCAGTCTTTTTGACACTGCCTGTATAATTCTCTGATTAGCCTGATGCAATATGTACATTCCTACATCATCTGCTCTTATATGCTCCTTATTAAGAATATCCTGTATTGACATCGGCACTGTCTTTACTGCAAACTTAAATACTTCCTGACCATCCATAAAAATATTATCTTTTCCACAGGTAAGTACATTTCCACGGCTTCCATCACTGTGAATCATCACACTGCTTAAATTATCTTTATCAGCCGTAAGCATGGCTGCACCGGCTCCATCACCAAATAACACGCACACGCTTCTGTCTTTCCAGTCCACATGTTCTGACATTACCTCTGTGCCTATGATAAGAATATTCTTATACATTCCTCCGGCTATATATCCTTGTGCAATACTGTATGCATATATAAAGCCGGTACATGCCGCGCTTATATCAAAACACGCTGCATTAACGGCTTCCAGCTTTGCCTGGACAAGTGCCGCTGTACTTGGAAATGCATAATCCGGACTGGATGTTGCAACGATTATCACATCTATATCTGCCGGATTAAGTCCACTGTCATCAACTGCTCTCCTTGCAGCCATATATGCCATATCTGATGATGTCATTCCTTCCGCTATATGTCGGTTATGTATACCTGTTCTTGTGCTTATCCATGCATCACTTGTATCAAGTGTGAGGGATAAATCATCATTAGTTATAACCTTTTTTGGTATATAACTCCCTGTTCCTATAATTCTAGTACACATTAATCCCCATTTCTAAGCTTCATTGTTAAGATGCAGATAAAATCACCCACAAGCGATTTTACTTCTGTCATCAAAAGCTATCGTTTTGCTCATCAACAAAAGCTTTGTTTAATGATTTGATTTTCATATTGTTTGAATATCAAACTATATATGTTATAAACTATAATTAAGAATTTGTCAAGAGTATTTTGAACTTCAAAGTATTTTTATGGGTATTTTTTTATTCTGAAATATTCAAACGAATATTAATAAAAGATTTGAGATTCGCTTGCAAAGCCTGTCTTAATCCGTGGGTCAGCTCTGCTGCCTTTTTCATATCAAAAGATCTGCATATTTATACTTTCAGGAAATGTCTTATCACATACAAAAGGCATGTTATTACCTGAATGCCTTTTACCGCTTTTCTTATATAGAAGCTCATAAGCCTCATTTACCTGTGTAACAGAATAAGGAATGTGCTTATTATCACACATTCCTTTATTTTTAAATCCAGCAGAATCAGTATGAAGTCTTTGCATAAGATATCTGTAGTAACACTTTATAAGCCTGTATAATTGTCATACACCATCACCTAGAATTATCTTTATAAGCTGTTTATTTAACATTATTGTTCTGTTCCATGGATTAATTATAATTCCTTCAATTCCATCAACATTAAGCGCTTCTTTAAACATCTTATCAATATCCGTTAAAAATGTTGACTTAATGCTGTCAGCACCTTTTAATTCTTCTTCAAATCCTGTAAATGCCATCCACCAAAGCCTGCCATCCTCTGTCTTTACTGACTGTATATTTATTCTTCCTGCTTCTTTTGGTGCATCCACTGCTATGATAAACTGTCCTGCTTCCTTCATACGTCTTCTTATAATAGTAAGCGTATGTGCAAGCATTTCTTCTGACGGCTCTGCCTGTAATACTTTTATAGCTTCTTCTATCTTTTCATTTCCAATAAGGCCTTCATCCATATTGACATTACTATTATTATCCAAATTATTTCTAGTCATATGTTATCTCCATGTTATACTGCTATTATGCTGGTTTTTAAATCAGCATTTATTAATAATTGAACTTTCCATCATTTCTTTCTTCTATTGCCTTGATTGCATTGTATGTATATTCATTATAAGGCGTTGCAATTCCAAGCTCTTTTCCCATTCGCACCATAGCTCCTGCAAACATGTCAACCTCAGTATGCCTGCCTGCATCCAAATCCTGAAGAGTAGAATATCTTGCTGACTTTAATGTCTTACTGCCCTTTGCCATATTGCTTTCTGCTTCTGATATATCAACCCCATTTGCCGCCGCTACTGCAACTACCTCATCACGAAGTTTTTCTGATATAAATGCCACATACTTACTGTCCTCATACGCCCCTACCCCACAGTTAATAATTGCCTGTGGCTGGTTTTTGCTTACATTTAATGCATATTTAAACCACATCTCACGCTGAATATCATCACATACCTTATAATTAAGTCTGGTATCTGAAAAAAGCTCTATAAGTGCATTTATTCTGTCTGTATCATTATAACTGTTAATTTTTTCATCACAAGTTTTACAAGCCTTTGGTTTTTCTTCTCCAAAAAATATTCCCTGTGTTGAAGGTCCATCAAATGTTATCTTATTTCCTACACGCTGCGAAGCTATCTTCATAAATGAATATATTATCTGATTCTTATTAATTCTTTCAGCTAATATTGCCTCGCTGTCAACGCCATTTAAAAGACTCATTACAATTGTATGTTCATCTGCAATTAATGAAACATCATCAAGTATATCATGTAATGCACCATATTTAGTTGCTATAAGAAGCACATCTGCTCCCTTCGCTTCCTGTGGTGTCCTTACATTTAATGCATATCTTTTACCATTAATTATAAGACCTTCTTTTTCAAGCCTGTCCTTTCTTTTTCCATCGGCAATTATCCACAGATTGTCTTTTAATTTTCCGCCTAAGCCCCATACAAAATATGCACCAATTGCTCCAGCTCCTATAATTGCAACCGTATTAATCTTCATTGTTTATTTATACCTCCGTTTGGATATATTAAATTCTAATTGAGATTTCACCTGTTTTAAGAAATTTAATAATTGTTATATCTTGTTATTGAATTCTTAGCATTTCCTTGAAAACACCTGATTTATCACAGATGAGCCTTTCATGCATCCAGATTTACCGGGACAGCTCCACTTCCTCAGCCGGCCAGGATTTTTTTAGTGCCGCATAGGAAATCAAAAAGTTGGCAAGCCAGCCTGCCGGCACAGCAAGCCATACAAAATCAATACCAAAACGCGGTGCACAGATTAAAGCCACAGACAAACGAATCGCAAGATTTACCATATTGGCAATGAGGAATGGCCGCATGATTCCAAGTCCACGAAGAACTCCATCGGTCGCCATTTTAATTCCCATAAAGATAAAGAAGTAACCGAGCCATCTCATATAATCTCCAGACACCTGATAAGCCAGGGCTGTTCCATCTTTTCCAAGGAACAGTGTAGAAATCTGCGTATGCAGCGTTTCAATTACAACGAAAGCTAAAGCTGCAAAGCACACATCCAACACCAATACAGCATGATAACCTTCTTTGATCCGCTGATGTTTGCCTGCCCCAAGGTTCTGGGAAACATACGGTGAAACTGCATTACCAATGGATACAAAAATCAGTGAAAATACATTCTCCACACGCATTGTTGCCGCATACCCTGCGAGCGCCTGCGTGCCAAATGGATTTACCACCGCCTGTACAATCATCATACCGATGGACACGGTAGACTGCTGCAAAACCGATGGCACTGCAATCTGAAGCATTGAACGCAGCTCTGATCCATCAAACCAATTAAATGAGCTGTGGTATCTCCTCATCCTATAGAGGAAAATCAATAGTGAAAACACAGCGGAAATACCTTGTGCAATCAGGGTTGCAAGCGCCGCACCGAACACGCCAAGTCCAAGACCTGCCACCATCCAAAGATCCATCACAATATTTAGAATTGATGAAAAAATCAGCAGTCCCAGCGGAATTTTTGATTCACCGATGGATGTAAACATGGTAGAGAGAATATTGTACATGAACAAAAACGGAAAGCCCACAAAATAGACCCGCAAGTATAGCAGCGCTTTATCCATAATATCGGCAGGTGTCTGTAATCCGCTCATCATTGCATTAGAAAAGCAAAAGCCAAAGACTCCAAGAATGATGCTCATAAGCAAAAAGCTAATAAGCGATGTAGACACAATAGTTTTCATTTTGCCATATTCTCTAGCACCAAAATAGCGGCTCACAAGCACACCGGCTCCAACACCGGCCCCAAGTGCCACACAAATAAAAACATTAGTCAGGGCTGCACATGCACCAACCGCCGCAAGTGCGGATGATCCAACAAACTGACCGACGATAATGGAGTCAGCCATATTGTATACCTGCTGAAAAAAGCTGCCGAAAATCATCGGCAGTGCAAAAACCGTCAGTGCTTTCAGCGGCGCATCAGTAATCAAATACTCATCTTTTGACATTATCATTTTCCTCCATACCTTTTGACTTTTTATCTGAAAGTACAAGCATAATTTCCGTAAAGATAATTTATTAAAAACCTCTATACTCAAAAAGCCGGACAAGGAACAGATATCTCAGTCTGCGCCTTATCCGGCTGTTATTTCTGCGAACAACTACATGAACAATTCTTTGACATATATACCAACAATTATTATTATTTCTTTTACCTGTCCAATCTTTTTATTCTGTGTAGAATTAATCTGTAAATACTTCCCTTATTCTGTTCATTTGCCAACATACCAGTCAGCAATTACCGTTTAACTTATGTATCTATTTTTGTAAAATCATTTACCATCTACACTTTTAATTATACAGGAAGTTATTCGTAAAGTGGATACTTATCTGTAAGTCCCTTAACCATTTCCATAGCCTTAGCCTTATTCTTATCAACATCGTCAACAAGAAGGGCAATTGCTTCTGCAACTACATCCATATCTGCTTCATTAAAGCCTCTTGTTGTAACTGCTGCTGTTCCAAGTCTGATACCGCTTGTTACAAATGGAGATGCCGGATCATTAGGAATTGTATTCTTATTACATGTTATATTAGCAGCATCAAGAAGCTTCTCAACTTCCTTACCTGTAACACCCTTGCTGATAAGATTAACAAGCATTAAGTGATTATCTGTACCACCTGATACGATATCAAATCCTCTGTTCATAAGTCCATTACAAAGAGCTGATGCATTCTTAACAACATTCTCTGCATAAGTCTTAAAGCTTGGATCAAGTGCCTCCTTAAGACATACTGCCTTACCTGCTATTACATGCATAAGTGGTCCACCCTGAATGCCAGGGAAAACGCTCTTATTGAACTTGAACTTTTCTGCTGCTTCTGCTGAACTTAAAATCATACCACCTCTTGGTCCACGAAGTGTCTTATGTGTTGTTGTCGTTACAACATCAGCATATGGAATTGGGCTTGGATGAGCGCCACCTGCAACAAGACCGGCGATATGTGCCATATCAACCATTAAATAAGCACCTACTTCATCACAGATTTCCCTGAACTTCTTAAAATCAATTACTCTTGCATATGCACTTGCACCTGCAATAATCATCTTAGGCTTACATTCCTTGGCAATTCTTAATACTTCATCATAGTCAATAAAGCCATCTGCTGTAACACCATAAGGAACAATATGGAAATACTTACCTGAAATATTAACAGGTGAACCATGTGATAAATGACCACCGCAGTCAAGGCTCATACCCATTACTGTATCTCCAGGATTAACCATTGCAAAGAATGCTGCAAGATTAGCCTGTGCACCTGAATGTGGCTGGACATTGGCATATTCACAGCCAAATAACTTCTTAGCTCTCTCTATTGCAAGTGTCTCTACAACATCGACATACTCACAACCACCGTAATATCTCTTTCCCGGATATCCTTCTGCATACTTATTAGTTAATGGGCTTCCCATTGCTGCCATTACTGCCTTACTTACAAGATTCTCTGATGCAATAAGCTCAATATGGCTTCTCTGTCTTGCTAATTCGTCATCCATAGCTTTTGCAAGTTCTGGATCAAAGCTTGATACTTCATTAAATGAATACATATCTTTACCTCCATTTGTATAAAATATATAACTAATCAAAATAGTCAGAGAAAACCATTTGTGTATACAAAATTTGTCCTCTCTGACTATTTATATTACAATTAAATCTTGAATAAGTCAATTGCCTGTGATAAATCATTTGCATTTGACTGTAATACTTCTGATATTCTATTAAGTTCTTCAACCGCTTCAAGCTGTCGGTTAGCTGTATTAGTTACTTCCTCTGATGAAGCTGCTGTCTGCTGTGATACAGCTGAAATACTCTGTATAGAATCTATCGTTTCAGCCTTTGAATCTGCAATATTGATAATCTCCTGCGAAATCATATCCAGATTAGCCACCAGCTCTTCAAACTGACTGCTGATATCTGTAAATACTCCTGATGCATGAGTTAATGACTTACTTTGTATATCAACTACATCTTCGGCTTTCTTAGCAATATTAACTGTATCATCAGTCTTTTTGTTAATCTCACCTATAATCTTTCTAATCTCATTAGCTGAATTAACTGACTGTTCTGCAAGCTTGCCAATCTCTGAGGCAACCACTGCAAAGCCTCGTCCACTCTCTCCTGCCCTGGCTGCTTCTATTGATGCATTAAGGGAAAGAAGATTAGTCTGCTCCGCTATCTCATTGATTACATTTATAATCTTGTCAATCTTCTTTGTAGCATCACTCAAATCAACAATCTGTTCAATAACTGTATGTGTTATATCTATTGTATCTGTGGCATTTTCTTTAAGTGCTTCTATTGATTCAACACCGCTTTGTACAATATCTGTCGTCTCTCCTGCTATCTGACCTATTCTTTCTGAACTTTGTGATACTGAATTAATTTTATCAGACAATTCATCAATCTGCCTTAAACAATTTTCAGATTCTTCTGCCTGCTGTACAATACCCTTTTCAATCTCCTCTATAGCTGCCGTTATCTCTTTAGTATCGTTAAGAAGATTTCTTGCACTATCATTTACAATTCCTGTAGATTCATCTACCTTTCCGGATACTCCTTTGGTCTTCTCAATAAGTTCTTTGACATTAGCAATCATGCTATTGGTACTGATGGCAAGACGGCTGAATTCATCTCTTCCCTTAATCGGTATTACTACTGTAAAATCACCTTCTGATGCAAGTTCAAGACTTCCTGTAATGCTCTTTATTGATGATCTTATATTCCTTGATAAAAATGTTCCAATAAGTGCTGCAATAATTATTGCCAATATAACAGCAATAACAGTTATTATACCTATTTCATTGGCCTTAGATACTATCTCACTCTTCGGAACAAGTGTACATATAATAAAGTTATCATCTGTCCTGGAATATACAAATAACTGCTGTCTGCCTTCATACTTAACATACATGCTGCCATTATCATCCTTACTTTCAGCTATCTGCTTATAAAATTCCTGTTCCGTAATGTACTTCTTATCAGTGTCAATATCTATATAGTTAGAGCTTACTATCTCTCCGCCGTCAGGTGCGGCTATCATTATAATATTATCAACGCCTAGCTCCATCTCATCAAGCTGCTTTTTTAAATATGATTTATCAAGATCTGCAAATATATAACCTATACTTTTCTTAGATGTACCAATAAGCTGACGTCCAAAACTTATCGTATTATATGAATTAATAGCACTATCTATATATTCTCTTGATGTAAACCATGATTGTCTCTTAGAATCAATAACCTTACCTTCTGCTGAACTTTTAACGTTATTATATTCTCCCGTCTCCTGAAGCTTACTTGCTGAATAACTTATAGTCTTACCATATGAACCAATAATACATATATTGGAAATAGCACTGTTACCCATTACCGTTGAAGAAATATTACTTCTTAAATTCTGATAAATAGTCCCTTCATTAACACTGTCACCTTCATATATACCGGAATAATATTCCTGCATCGTCGGATTATTAATTACATCTGTAATTGTAGCCTTAACATTAGAAAACATAAGGTTATAATAATCAGATGTCTTATTAATTGCAGTCTTCATCGACTCCGTATAACTTGATGTCAATGCATTGGCTGCTGAATTATATGAAACAACTCCAAGTACTATAATACATAATACAGGAACTAAAAATGCTGCTATAAGCTTATATAATATGCTTTTAGGATTAGTTATATTATGCAAAATATTATTAGTCTTATTATCTGCTGTTTTAACAGCTTTTTTCTTATGCTTCTTAGTGTGCCTGAATTTATCTTTGTTATCAGTATTCTCTGTTAAAGCTCCATCGTCTATATCTTGAGCTGCTATGTCAGCATCAGCCTTGCCGGTATCACCCCCCTCTTCTGTATCGCCTCCCTGCATGCCATAAGAAACAGTTGACTGATTATCTGCCTGACTATTATTATATGTATCATCGTTATATATCTGATTATCTGTCTTTATATTCTCTTCCACTTCAATACTGTCTGACATATCTATATTCTTTGTAGCAGCTTCCTGTACCACTTCATCCTGTATATCAGCAGATTCACTATCAGAAATCCCATCATCTATTGATTCTTTTGCAGCTTCTGTCTTATATTCCCCGTTATCAGTCCCATCTATACGATCTGCAACAATATCCTTTTCCATATTATCTTCCTGTCTGCCTTCCCCGGTATCATTAATCGTACCTGCATCAAATTCCTTATCCATAATTCTTCATGCCTTTCTTAAGTATATGATAGCAAATTCTAATATCAACAAATATTGTTTAAAGAATTAAAATCTCATCTTTCGTTTATGAAATTTTAACATATCTGATTTTTAATATCATACAATATTTGTGCAAATATTTCAATAGGAGAGTTATGATTTATTAAAATATGCAGTAACAGGTCATCAATAAATCCTGTTACTGCATATAATCTTAATTATTCTTCTGTCTCTTCCTCATTAATTGATATTGAAAGCTCATCAAGCTGTTTTTCATCAACAACATCAGGTGCATTTGTAAGAAGACATGATGCATCCTTAACCTTAGGGAATGCTATTACATCTCTTATACTGTCGCATTTTGCCATAATCATTACAAGTCTGTCAAGACCATATGCAAGACCTGCGTGTGGCGGTACACCATACTTAAATGCGTCAAGAAGAAAGCCAAACTTCTCATTTGCAACTTCTTCCGTAAGCCCTAATGCCTTAAACATCCTCTGCTGTACATCTGCCTGATGGATTCTTACACTGCCTCCGCCGATTTCAGTTCCGTTAAGAACTATATCATAAGCTTTGGCTCTTACTGAACCCGGATCTGATTCAAGCTTATCAAGGTCTTCGTCCATAGGCATTGTAAATGGATGATGCATTGCAACATATCTTTCCTCTTCGTCTGACCACTCAAACTGTGGGAATTCTGTTACCCATAAGAACTTAAATTCATTCTTATCAATAAGCCCTAACTGTCCTGCAAGTTCTACTCTTAATGCACCGAGTACACTGTATACAATCTTATTTCTGTCAGCAGCAAATAATAATAAATCTCCAGCCTGTCCGTCCATAGCCTTAATAAGTGCATCCATCTGCTCTTCTGTCATAAACTTGGCAAATGAAGATTTAACTGTTCCATCTTCATGAATTGCAATATATGCAAGACCCTTTGCACCATAACCCTTTGCAAAGTCAACAAGTGCATCTATCTTCTTACGAGGCATGCCTCCGAGTGTTTTAGCATTGATACCTCTTACAGAACCGCCATTTTCAATTGCTCCTGTAAATACGCCAAAACCGCAATCCTTAACTACGTCAGTTACATTTACAAGTTCCATTCCAAATCTTAAATCAGGCTTATCTGAACCGAATCTGTCCATTGCCTCCTGCCACGTCATTCTCTGGATTGGAAGCTGTACATCAATATCTAACACTTCCTTGAAAAGATATGCCAGAAGTCTTTCATTTACATCAATTACATCATCAACATCTACAAATGAAAGCTCCATATCTATCTGTGTAAATTCCGGCTGACGGTCTGCTCTTAAATCCTCATCCCTGAAGCATCTCGCAATCTGCATATATCTGTCATAACCCGAACACATAAGCATCTGCTTAAAAAGCTGTGGTGACTGTGGAAGTGCATAGAACTTACCCGGATGTACACGACTTGGTACAAGATAATCTCTCGCTCCCTCCGGTGTACTCTTTGTAAGCATAGGTGTTTCTATTTCAAGGAATCCCTCGTTTGCAAGAAATGCTCTTGTAAGTGTAGCAACCTTACTTCTCATCATAATATTAGACTGGATATCAGGTCTTCTAAGGTCAAGACATCTGTACTTTAATCTTATATCTTCCTTTGTATTGATATTAGCTTCAATAGGAAATGGAGGTGTCTGTGATTCTGATAATATTCTTAACTGTTCAGCGACTATTTCAATATCTCCTGTCTTTAAATTTTCATTGACAGCACCTGAACGCTTACATACCTTACCTACTACCGCAATAACATATTCATTTCTTATTCCATAAGCTTTATCAAAGCCTTCTTTTCCAATTGTATTCTCATCAAATAATATCTGAAGAAGACCGCTTCTGTCTCTTAAATCTACGAATATAAGTGCTCCAAGATTTCTTCTTGTCTGTACCCACCCCATAACTGTAACTGTCTCACCAATATTAGCTGATGACACTTCTGTACATCTGTGTGTTCTTTTTAAGCCAACCATTGACTCTGCCATATTATTTCCTCTTTCCTGCCTCAGGGCATGTATTTTCTATTTTTAAGTATATCACTTATTATACATTACAGCTTATTATATTTTTCATACCGGAAAATGTCAAGAGTAGCAGACTTTTAGTTTATAAATTGTGATTTGTTGAAAACGGGGTGTAGAGACGGGCAGGCTGTGGCTGATATGTAAGATTTGTACGCTGATG
>URAI01000069.1 GCA_900545725.1 uncultured Eubacterium sp. | reverse complement strand
CTCGTAAGATTTTTAGTAGTTCCTGCCAGTCAGACAGTATATGAGCAGGCATTAGATGAGGGACTTATAAAGATATTTATGGATGCCGGTGCTATAGTTATGAATCCTAACTGTAGTGTATGCTGGGGAAGCTGTCAGGGTGTAATTGGTTCAGGAGAAACACTTATAAGTACAGGTACAAGGAATTTTAAAGGACGTGCCGGAAGTCCGGATTCATTTGTATATCTTGCATCGGCTGCAACTGTTACTGCATCAGCAATAGCAGGTGAGATAATAACAGCAGACAGAATATAATGCAAATAATCAGTATAAAAGAAAAAAGAATTATAAAAAATAAAAAGAATTATAAAAGATAAAAAGGCAGTTGCTTTGTGACGCAGGCATCGCAAAGCAACTGTTATTATACTGCCGTATATCGGTAACATACGGCAGTTTTGTATATAAAATGTCTGCAGAACGGAGTATAATATGGAAAATTTCACAGGAAAAGTATGGGTACTTGGTGATGATATTGATACAGATATAATTATACCTACAGAATATCTTGCATTAAAGACGGTAGATGATATGAAGCCATATGCATTTTCACCGTTAAGACCTGAGCTCGCAGCACAGATTAGTGAAGGCGATATTATTGTGGCCGGTAAGAACTTTGGATGTGGTTCATCAAGAGAGCAGGCACCTGAGATTATTAAAGCGTTAGGAATTAAATGTGTAATTGCAAAATCATTTGCAAGAATCTTTTTCCGTAATTCAATTAATAACGGTCTGTTGCTGATTGAACAGGACAGCTTACATGAGAATGTAAAGGAAGGTGATACAATTACTGTTACCGTAGGTGAAAATATTGAATGTAATGGTAAGAATTATCATATATCAGCACTTCCACAGAACCTTTTAGACATAATTAACGCAGGTGGACTTGTTAAGGCAATGCGTAAGTTAAATGGTCTTGACTAATGTAACAGACAAAAAGATTATTATAAAAGGAGTAAGTGGAATGGGACATACAATAATTGAAAAAATAATCAGAAATAATATAGGAAAAGATGTAAAGGCTGGAGAGATTGTTACAGTCAATGTTGACAGAGTAATGATACATGATATTTTTATTCCATTTGTAGCATCAAAATTCGAAGAAATGGGATTTAAGAAGTTGTGGGATGCTGATAAGGTTGTACTTATATATGACCATCTCGTTCCTGCAAGCCAGGTGGATGACACAAGGCATTTTAAGATAGGTAATGAATTTGTTAAAAAATATGGCATGAAAAATATCCACAGGGCTGACGGCATATGTCATCAGCTTATGACAGAGGCAGGTTATGTTAAGCCGGGTAATATCGTATTTGGAACAGACAGCCATACAACTACTTATGGATGTGTTGGTGCATTTTCATCAGGTATCGGTTATACAGAGATGGCAAGTATACTGGGAACAGGTACTATGTGGGTAAAGGTTCCGGAGACAATTAAGGTTAATATTACAGGTAAGCTTCCTGAAAATGTTATGGCTAAAGATATTATCTTAAGACTTATTGGTGACCTTGGAGCAGACGGTGCTACATATAAAGCACTTGAATTTAGTGGAGATACAGTTGATAACATGTCAGTTGCTTCAAGAATGTCAATGTCTAATATGGCTATCGAAGCAGGAGCAAAATGTGCATTATTTACACCGGATGAAAAGACTGCACAGTATTGCGAGATTACTCTTACTGATAAGGAAAAGGATCTTGTCGGTGATGATGATGCGGTATATTGCAGAACAATTAATTATAAGGCAGAGGATTTTGTTCCGGTTATGGCATGTCCTTCTAATGTAGATAATGTCAAACCTGTATCAGAGCTTGAGGGAACTAAGATTGATCAGGTATTTATCGGTTCATGTACTAACGGACGTCTTGAAGACCTTATGGCGGCAGCAGAGATTCTCAAGGACAAAAAGGTTGCACCATTTGTTAAGCTTATTGTTACACCGGCCAGCCGTAAGATATATACACAGGCTGTTGAAAATGGAACGATGGCGATACTTGCTAAAGCAGGAGCAATTATTACACATCCTAGCTGTGGTTTATGCTGCGGACGAACAGGTGGTATTCTTACAGATGGAGAAAAGGTAGTTGCAACTAACAACCGTAACTTCCTTGGAAGAATGGGTACATCAAAGGTTGGAATTTATCTTGCTTCACCTAAGACAGCGGCAGCATGTGCAGTTGCCGGTAAGATTGTAGAAGCATAGTATCCCAGCAACGAAGTTGTTCAGAAAGGTGAATTAGTATTTGGTATGTATGGTGTGAATAATCAGGTTGATAATCTGATTATTCATACTGTATTTGCTGAAAATTAAATTGTAAAATCAAATTGTCATATTAAAAAATTAAATTGTAAAATTAAGTTTGATTTTCTGGTTGTAGCATGTTAAACTGTACAATAGTTAATCTGAATGTGTAATTTTTGCTCCGCAGCAGGTAATCACTGGGTTAGAAGGAGTTTTTATATTTGTTATGGGCTGTGGATTATGTAAAATTCCTTTTGCGCCGCAAAGTACCAGATAAGCCTGCATAAATACTGGGGTGGCACGGACAGTGTTAAGAATAATGAATCCCCGTTAGGGGACGGAAACTATAGCTAATCCTGTAGCTAACGATACCGCTGTAGTTTAAGAATAATGAATCCCCGTTAGGGGACGGAAACAATAATGTTCGACCGCCACTATCTTTTTGTTTTATAGCGTTAAGAATAATGAATCCCCGTTAGGGGACGGAAATATAATCAATTTTTGCGTCATGTCTTTCATAATCATTAAGAATAATGAATCCCCGTCAGGGGACAGAAATTTTATTACTTGAAAAAATATATATGAAGATACGAGGGAAATATATGCAGAGAAAGAGTGTTTTTAAAACTATAAAATTAATGACGGCAACAACTGTAATTGCATTGGGTATATTTATGCCAGCTAAGAGTAAGGCGATAGCAGCAGAACCGGTAAATCAGTATTTACAGCTCGATAACAATGGCTGGCGCTATTACAGCAATAATCAGCTGGATACATCATTTAAAGGCTTAGTTCCCAATGAATATTTAATTATAATGGTCACTGGCTGATAGAATTTAGATGGGTATCAGTTGATACCATGTATATAAGTGTAGAATTAAATAGAAAGTATAATCATTTATACCCCTTGTATTTTTATGATAAAGAAGGAAATTTACGGATATAATTAATAACAAGCAGTAAAAATAAATGATAAAAATAAATGATAATAAGTAATTAGTAAAAATAAGTAATAAAACAATGTCTGAATAATTAACATTGTAATATAACAAAAGCCGGCTGGACTGCCGGCTTTTGTTATGTAATCTATTAAGATAGACTAATTATACTAATTTATGTAAAATCCTGTAAAGATAATTTATATATGTATAATAATTGTATCAGGACAATATTAAATCAGCATTTTACAAGCTCTAAAGTTAATATCAAAACAGCTAAAGTTAATATCAAAACCTCTTGCAATCTTTTATGATAGATGATACAATATCGGACTTGTGGGGATTATTATTAAAGAGATTAAGGGGCAATTTAAGATATCCGGTATATGTCAGGCAGGTAGGGAATCTAATGGCTGTGCGGCTTTACGGATATAGAAATGAGGTTAATATGGCAGGCAAAACAAAGGATATGTCACAAGGTTCACCAATGAAGCTAATACTCAGCTTTGCTATACCGATGCTTCTTGGAATGTTATTTCAGCAGTTTTATAATCTTGTTGATACCATGATAGTAGGGAAGACATTAGGTGTTGATGCACTCGCGGGTGTCGGCGCTACAAGTGGTATTAATTTTATGATAATAGGTTTCTGTATGGGAATATGTACAGGTTTTTCAATTCCGGTTGCACAGCAGTTTGGGGCAAAAAAATATTCACAGCTTAGAAAATATGTATATAATTCATATATACTTGGAATTGCATTTGCGGTAGGGATGACAATACTTTCAGTCGTATTTTGTAATGCGATACTTACAGTAATGCGTACACCGGAAAGCATATATACACATTCATATAATTATATAGTAATAATATTTGCGGGGATACCAACTGTATTTTTATATAATATAGTATCAGGAATAATAAGGGCTGTCGGAGACAGCAGGACACCGGTAGTATTTCTTGTTCTGTCAGCAGTTATCAATATTATTCTTGACTTTGTATTTATTATGTGTTTTAAAATGGGCGTGGCAGGAGCAGCATGGGCAACGGATATTTCACAGCTCATATCAGGTATAGGCTGTCTGGTCTATATGAATAAGAAATTTGAACTTTTAAGGCTTTCTAAAACAGACAGAGTAATTGACAGAAAGTGTATAAGTAATCTTTGTATAAATGGTGTTCCTATGGGATTGCAGTATTCCATTACAGCGATTGGAAGTGTTATATTACAGGCAGCAGTTAATACACTTGGTTCTGTCTATGTAGCTTCAATGACAGCGGCATCTAAGATATTTAACTTTACATGTTGTCCATTTGATGCATTGGGTTCAACCATGGCAACATATGGTGGACAAAATGTCGGCGCCGGTGAATTTAAGCGTCTTGGCAGGGGAATACGTTCGGCAGGACTTATTGGAATAATATATAGTATAATTGCATTTGTATTACTGTATTTTACTGCAGATTATATCGCTTTATTATTCGTTGATGCATCAGAGGTACAAATAATTGCATTAACTTACAGATTTATAATAGCTAGTGCGGCATTTTATATTCCGCTAACGTTTGTAAATGTTGTACGTTTCTGTATACAAGGAATGGGATTTTCTGTATTTGCGATACTGGCAGGTGCATTTGAAATGGTTGCCAGAACGTTTGTGGCATTAACACTTGTTCCGCTGATGGGCTATGACGGTGCGTGTCTTGCTAATCCGCTTGCATGGATAGCGGCAGATATTTTCCTGATTCCGGCATTTATATATTGTAAAAATAAACTTGTAAAGAGGTCTGCTCAAAGACATATATAGACTTTGACATTAATGAATTTATAAAAATAATTAAAAAAACGGTTTAAAAACTTTATTAAGAAATTGTAAAACATATTTTCACAAATGGAAAAAATGGTATAATAATCTGGGGCGGCAATTTAATGAACTGTTTTAAAAGAGACTGTATAGTAAGAGATATTTTTAATAATATCATAACATTATAATAATATATACAGATAATATATGAACCGCTCAGAAATGAGGATTTTAATGGGTATAGAATTAAATAATACAGTATCGTATGATGGGGATAATTCTGATGTACAAAGGAAACAGATTGCAGAAGCACTATCATCAAATAAGGAAAGAATGAATGTAGTAATGTCAAGATACAAATGTGCTGTTATGGAGGTTGAGACAAAGTTTAAGGTTCTTAATGAACAGTTTTCACTTGAATATGACAGAAACCCAATAGAAGCTATTAAATCCAGAGTAAAGTCATTTGACAGTATAGTGGAAAAAATTCAACGAAAGAATATAAAGCCTACGCTTGAGTCTATGGATGAGAATATAAATGATATTGCAGGAGTACGGGTAATCTGCTCATTCAGGGAAGATATTTATTACCTTGCAAAATGTTTTCTGAATCAGGATGATATCAGACTTGTTGAGATTAAGGATTACATAAAAAGACCTAAAGAAGGGGGATACAGAAGTCTGCATCTTATAGTACAGGTACCAATATTTTTACAGAATGAAAAGAGAAATGTAAATGTTGAGGTTCAGCTAAGGACTATTGCGATGGACTTCTGGGCAAGCCTTGAACATAAATTAAGATATAAAAAGGAGATTAATCCATCAGATGCGGAAGAGCTTGCAAAAGACTTAAAAGAGTGTGCAGAAACAAGTATGCTTCTGGATATCCGAATGGAAGAGATTAAAAATAGGATTAATAAGAGTAAAAGACAGGAGTAATATTCAGGTTAAGCTGATAAAAATAACCTATGCATGTGTATTGTCTGTTATATAAGATTATTGATATCATGATTTTAAAAGTGGCTGGTTAAATACCAGCTGTTTTTTTAGTTAAAAATAAATCCAATATACACAGTCCGGTATTCCCTATAAAATAATATGGAATAATAAAATGTGTATATTGGATTATTTACTATATCAGCTATAAATGAGTGAATTTAAAATATTGCAAAAATATAATAATCCGGATTATGCTGTTATAGTTGTACCAGCCTTACCGCTAAGACTTAACTTAGCCTTATCAATATTGGAAATAACTGCCTTACGTGATGAATCTGCCGTTACAAAACGGATTGAGGCATCAACCTTAGGGAAAGTTGTCTTTGCAGGAAAATGACCCTGTCTTATATAATTATGTAATTCACCGGCTGTTACTTTTTCAAAGACTTTCTCTTCATCAGTTCCTTTTCCGATAGTAAGGTTATCATATCCTGTAAGGAAAAGAAGTGTTCCTGCACCTGTTAATTCAGCAAGCTTGGCTGCTGTATAATCCTTTTCAATAATGGCACTTGCACCCTTAAGATGAGTACCCTGCTCAAGAACAGGAATACCACCGCCGCCGGCAGCAATTACTATCTGGTCAGCATCAAGTAAAGCCTTAATAGCATCAATTTCATAAATATCTATAGGCATTGGAGCAGCAATAATTCTTCTGAACTTTCCCGGTTCTTCTTCAATAACATGATTACCCTTTTCTTCTTCGGCATCAGCATCTTCCTTAGACATAAATCTTCCAATAATCTTGGACGGTTCACTGAAAGCAATATCAAATGGGTCTACACGTACCTGTGTGATAATTGTAGATACAGTCTTGCTGATACCTCTGTTTAATAATTCTTCACGTATTGCATTCTGTAAATCATAGCCTATATATCCTTCGCTCATTGCTCCACAGACTGACATAGGAGCTACAGTTCTGTCATCAGGTTCGAGTCTTGCAAATTCAGTCATGGCTGTCTGAATCATACCAACCTGAGGACCGTTACTGTGAGTAATAACAATCTGGTACTTAGCTTCTACTAAGTCAGCAATTGCCATAGCTGCCTTCTTAACGTTAGTCTGCTGTTCAGGAAATGTTGTACCAAAAGCATTTCTTCCCAAAGCAACTACTATTTTCTTATTTTCCATAATAATCCTCCATTCTTGCCCACTATTGATGTTCGCAAAGCGTAATATGTTGTATATGATAAAATACCTGAAAAATGATTAGTCACATATAGCATAAAACGACATATAATATAATTATTATAAGGCATATTTATATAAAAAGCAATTAAATTGTTATAGATTGACAGTAGTATGTGTGGGCTTTATCTGAACGGTGACATAAATAGTGCTGTTAATCTGACTGATATTATGGATGGGAATTGATTAAAATGTATATAGGTGTTGCGGTAATTGATACAGGGATTTACAGACATCGTGATTTTGACAACAGGATAGTGGCATTTGCTGATTTTGTAAATAATAAAAAGCTTCCATATGATGACAGTGGACATGGAACACACGTAAGTGGAATTATTGCCGGAAGTGGTGCAGCATCAGGTGGAAGATACAGAGGAATTGCAAAAAATGCCGGTATTATTGCGGTGAAGGTACTGGATAAGGCTGGAAATGGCAAAGTAGAAAATGTAATATCAGGGCTTTCGTGGATTAGTGAAAATAAAAAAATATATAATATAAGGGTTGTAAATATTTCATTTGGAACCACACAAAGCATGGATCTGGATGAGGATTCCAGACTGGTAAAAGCAGTAGAGAGTCTGTGGGATGAAGGGATTGTAGTAGTTGCGGCGGCAGGAAACAGCGGACCTGATGTCAATAGTGTAACGGCACCGGGAATAAGCAGAAAGATAATTACTGTAGGCGCATATGATGATTATTCTTATATGGTATCACATGATAAGAAACGCAAAAATCAAAATGGATACAGAAAAAATCAGGGCATAAAATATTATTCAGGAAGAGGACCTACAGCATGTTGTATAGTAAAGCCAGAGCTTGTTGTAGCAGGCTCTGATATGATAGCATGTGCAAACAGAAAAAATTCATATTCAATAAAGAGTGGAACGTCAATGGCTGCACCGATTGTAAGCGGTGCAATTGCAAGATATATGCAGGAGAATAATGAGAATATAAGTCCTAAATATGTAAAAAAAAGATTAAAAAGTTTCTGTAAGAAAATAGATGTTCCATATAATCAGCAGGGCTGGGGTGTTTTAGATGTATATGGATTTATAAAAAATAATAATTAGATTAGTTTCAGGAATTTAAAATATGGATTTGAATGATAATATTTAAAATATATTTTTAGTATGATATAAATGGTTTGTGGGGGATTGCTTGTATTTACAAATGTTAAAAACTATAAAAATACGGAGGGAGAAGAGTTGTACATTTGTTATTCAACGAAAAATGGGAGATATGATTATGAAGAGATATCATATCATATGCATGAGTGGGGAATTAGTGTTAAGGATTCATCAGAGGATGGATGTAATTGTGTGAGGGAAGATAACGTATATTATAATAATATTGCATTAAAGAACGAGGAATATGCAATTATATTGTTATCAGAGGAGCTTATGACAGACATATCGGTATTGTCAGAACTGGAAAATATCAAAAGGCTTTTTTTAAAGAAACGGATAAAAGTCTTTTGTTTTAATAAAGGTGTAGATAAGCAGATGCTGCCACCAAGACTTGAATGGTTAAGGAATACAGTATTTATGGATACGGATTCTGTGATAAATACACATAAGGCCGTATATAAGGTGTTATTAGAATATACGTCTGACAGGGCAGGAGCGTTTTGTGCAGAAAGTTCTGGAAGCATATGGCAGATGATTGAAAAAAATGGTTTCAATGATGATATGTATATAAAAAATATTAAGAAGGCATATGGTCAGGTTAAAGCTTATGATTATGAACGTAAAATTACACTTTTATATGCATTGTATACATATATAATGACAGTTGGTGGCAGCAGGACTGTTGTTGATGGGAATATGTATTCACAGTGTATTGAAAATATATATTCTTATATGGGAATGTGTATGCCGTTTGATAAGACACAGCTTGATATTATTAAGTACTGTATGCTTCTTATGTTTGAAACGGAAAGTAATAATAAAGCAGCTGATAGATAAATAATATTAAAGCTAAAATAGTTTTTGCATTTTATAAGTTTATGTGATATACTTCTTTAGTATTTCTGAAAAAGGAGTAGTAATATGTCAGATAATAAAACAAATGGGAAGACAAGTGGTAAAAAAAGCCTAAAAAAGAAAAAGAAGATAATGAGGATTGTAGGTCTTGCATTATCAGCAGTGGAGATTATAGCAGCTATTGTGTTTGCAGCTATGATATTCTGGCTTAACATGGTTCCTGATAAGTATGTAATTATCGGAATTGTGGTATTAGTATTAATTACAGCATTTATTGTATATACACAGTTTACAAAGGCTCACTGGGTTGGAAAGGTGCTGGCGGTTCTGCTTGCTTTGATTATGATTATTGGGGACGTTTATATCTATCAGGCAAAAGGAACATTAAGTTCTGTATCAGGTGATAATACCAAGAAAGACGTAGTATCAGTATATGTATTAAAGGATGATTCTGCAAAGTCAATTAAAGATGCAGCAGATTATAACTTTGGATATCATGCAGTACTTGATAAGACGAAGACGGAGGATACAGTAAAGAGCATTAATGAGAACGTAGGAAAGACCATTAAAACACAGACTTATGATGATTTTACTAAGTTAGTTGATGCTTTATATAACAAAGAAGTTGGTGCGATTATAGTTAATGAATCATATGTTTCAACTTTAGAGGAATCACATCCTGATTTTGTAAAGGATACAAGAACAATTGAGAACAAGACATATGAATCACAGATTAAGAAGCCTGTGATTGATAAGAATACGTTAACAGATACATTTACTATATATCTGTCAGGTAATGATGAGTGTGGAGAACTTAATCAGTCAGGTAGAAGTGATGTTAATATTCTTATTGAAGTTAATCCTAAGACAAAGCAGATACTTCTTGTAAATACACCGAGAGATTACTATGTAAATGTTAATTCACTTACATCAGGTACTGGTAAGGACAAGCTTACACATGCCGGTATATTTGGTGTGGATGCATCTATGGCAACATTGAGTGCGCTTTATAACTGGGATATAGATTATTATGTAAGAGTTAATTTTACAGGTGTTGAAGCAATTGTTGATGCACTTGGTGGAATTACAGTGAATTCAGAGATTGAATTTACCACACATCCTGATACAAGTGATGTAGAATTTCATTTTGTAGAAGGAAAGAATGAAGTTAATGGTAAAGCGGCACTTGCATTCTGTAGAGAAAGACAGAATATAGCAGGTGGGGATAACCAGCGAGGAAGAGATCAGATGATAGCTATTCAGGGTATTGTTGACAAGGTAGCATCACCATCAATTCTTTATAATTATTCTTCTGTGCTTAAGTCTGTTGAATCAATGTTCCAGACAAGTCTAGATGACGATGATATTGCAAGTATGGTTAAGCTTACAATGGAAGGGGAACCATGGAATGTACAGACATATGCTGTTACAGGTACAGGAACTTATGGTCCATCATACTTCTTTGGATATCCGTCATTATATATGACTGAGCCGGATATGAACGCAGTTAATACGGCTAAAGAACTTTTACAGAAGATTAAAGATGGAGATGTATTCAATGTTGATGAATATATTTCAGAAAACTAATTATAGTTTTACAGTATTGGATAATTGATAATATTTTCAAGGAATACATTTAAGAGATTATAGATAGAATATCTGTAATAACAATGCTTAATGGGTCTATATAATCATTTACTATAATATATGTGTATATTTCAGTTGTATGCTATATTGGGAGAGTGATATATAAGACCCATTAATTATTTTATATACGGTCGGTTTTATAAGCTGATATTTATATGAAGTTTTGTTATATAGCTATAAAATACAATAGTTATAAAAAACAATTATTAATATTGCAAGTTTACTATTATTAGTGTATATTAATAAGGATTGCTATTAAGTGGAATTATATGGAGGAAGATTGAATGATTAGTGCAAATAATGTTACTTTAAGAATTGGAAAAAAGGCTTTATTTGAAGATGTTAATATTAAATTTACTGAAGGAAACTGTTATGGACTTATAGGTGCAAATGGAGCTGGTAAGTCAACATTTTTAAAGATACTTACAGGACAGATTGAACCTAGCAAAGGTGATGTAACTATTACACCGGGACAGAGACTTTCTTTCCTTGAACAGGATCACTTCAAGTATGACGATTATACAGTATTAGATACAGTAATGATGGGTAATGAAAGACTCTATCAGATAATGAAGGAGAAAGAAGCCATCTATGCTAAGGAAGACTTTACTGAGGAAGATGGTAATAAAGCAAGTGAGTTAGAGGCTGAATTTGCAGATATGAACGGATGGGAAGCAGAATCAGATGCAGCACAGCTTCTTAATGGTCTTGGAATTATGACAGACCTTCATTATAAGACAATGAGCGAGCTCAATGGTAGTGAGAAGGTTAAGGTTCTTCTTGCAAAGGCCTTATTTGGTAATCCTGATATTTTATTACTCGATGAGCCTACTAACCACTTAGATCTTGATGCTATTGCATGGCTTGAAGAATTTCTTATTAATTTTGAAAATACTGTTATTGTAGTATCACATGACCGTTATTTCCTTAACAAAGTGTGTACACAGATTGCAGATATTGATTATGCAAAGATTCAGTTATATGCAGGTAATTATGATTTTTGGTATGAATCAAGCCAGTTAATTGTTAAGCAGATGAAGGAAGCTAACAAGAAGAAGGAAGAAAAGATTAAGGAATTACAGGAGTTTATCCAGAGATTCTCAGCTAATGCATCTAAGTCTAAGCAGGCTACATCAAGAAAGAGAGCATTAGAGAAGATTGAACTTGATGATATCAGACCATCAAGCAGAAAGTATCCATATATTGATTTCAGACCAGAAAGAGAAATAGGTAACGAAGTTCTTCAGGTTGAAGGGATATCTAAGACAATAGATGGTGTTAAGGTACTTGATAATATTTCATTTATTGTAAATCATGATGACAAGATTGCATTTGTAGGTTCTAACGAGCTTGCAACAACAACACTTTTTAGAATACTTATGGGAGAGATTGAACCTGATGAGGGAACATTTAAGTGGGGTATAACAACATCTACAGCATATTTCCCTAAGGACAGTGCAGCTGAATTTAACTGTGATGATACAATCGTTGAATGGCTTACACAGTATTCACCGGATCCAGACCCAACGTATGTAAGAGGCTTCTTAGGAAGAATGTTATTTGCCGGTGATGATGGTGTAAAGAAGGTTAAAGTACTTTCAGGTGGTGAAAAAGTTAGATGTCTTATATCTAAGATGATGATTATGGGAGCAAATGTATTGGTATTTGACGATCCTACCAACCATCTTGATATGGAATCAATTACAGCACTTAATAATGGTCTTATTAAATTTAAAGGTGTATCATTATTTACATCACATGACCATCAGTTTATACAGACAACAGCTAACCGTATTATGGAAATAGTTCCAAGCGGACAGCTTATTGATAAGATTACAACTTATGATGAATATCTCGAAAGTGATGAAATGGCAAGAAAACGTCAGGGCTATGCTGAAGAAAATACGGATGATGAAGATTAAATTGAGATTTGTTGAAACAATGGTGTAGAGACGGGCAGGCTGTGGCTGATATGTAAGATTTGTACGCTGATGGGAA
>URAI01000068.1 GCA_900545725.1 uncultured Eubacterium sp. | reverse complement strand
TTGATAAATGTTATTTCATAATTGGTTAAAATGTACCGCGTATATGCTTTAGCGGTAATTCAATTAACTTGCGACTATAATAAGACTTATCTGAATATATGGGAATATTCAATATAAAGAAGTTTAGTAATGTCAGTTGGCATTAAACTGGCATTTGATTATAAAGCGTGAGGTCGGGATGTGATAAGGTCAGATGCAAAGAGATAAATTTTCTAAAAGAGAAAATAATACTTTATTAGGTTTTACAAATAGATTGAATAAAATTAGAATATAATTATTAAGCTCCTTTGTTCAAAAATAATATTCTTAGTAAATTATTCTATTATTGACAATACAACAAATTTGTTGTAATATGAATTTATAAACAAGGGGAGGAAAAGAAAGCTCTAAAGGCAGTAGTGAAAATTTTGAAGGAGGAATAATTATGAGCAAATTCTTTGATGATACAATGCAAGGTTTGTTAGAAGCAGTAGCGATTAATCAAAAGCAAATTCCTGTTCAGAAAGTAGATGGTTTACAAGCTGATACTTTTCGTGCGGAAGATATAGAAAGCAATTTAATTGATAGTGTTGTAAAAATAAGAAAAGAGTCTAATATTTCTCAAAAGGAATTAGCAGATTTAACAGAAAGCAAGCAACAAAGCATTTCACGGTTTGAGAAGAAAATGCACAGTCCTTCGTTAATTTTATTTGTAAAAATCATTGATGCGCTTGGTTATAAAATGGAACTTGTGAAAAAGTAATTATATTTAATGATATGAAAATGTCAGATAATATATGTGACTGTGAGAAAGCGACTGCATTGTTATCAGAAAAGGCAGATTATAATGAATTCAAAAAATCCTGCCGCTTAAGAAGCATAGATGAGATACTTGATATGACAGACCTGTACTTCCGCTATCACTGGGCATGTGTTGAGAAAAGATTAAAGCCTGAAACACAGACAGGAAACCTTAATCCAGATGTTGTTATAGAGCGCAGAAAAGCACTTGAATGGGTTATCAGCGATGAATATGACTGGAATGATATAGCACTTAATACATAAATGTCTGAATAATTGCAGATAAATTGTAAAAACACTATGCTATATGAATAATATGTAGTATGATAATAAAGTGTAAGTCATAGCTTATAAATAAAGCTATGCAAAATATAGACAGTTACATTTCAGGGGTGAATACAATCAGAAGGTAACTAATAATGGGAGGAAGTAATGAACACTAACAAAGAAATACCTTACAAAATCTATCTTGAGGAAAGTGAGCTGCCAAAGTACTGGTACAATATGCGTGCTGATATGAAGAATAAACCGGCACCTATTCTTAATCCGGCAACACTAAAGCCTGTTACAGTTGATGAGCTTTCATCAATATTTTGCAGGGAGCTTGCAATGCAGGAGTTAGATGATACTAATGCATATATTGACATTCCACAGGAGATAAGGGATTTTTACAGAATGTATCGTCCATCACCGTTAGTAAGAGCATATTGTCTTGAAAAGAAGCTTGGTACACCTGCACATATTTATTACAAATTCGAAGGAAATAATACATCAGGAAGCCACAAGCTCAATTCTGCAATTGCACAGGCTTATTATGCAAAGAAACAGGGCTTGAAAGGTGTAACAACAGAGACAGGTGCAGGTCAGTGGGGAACGGCATTATCTATGGCATGTTCATATTTCGACCTTGACTGTCAGGTATATATGGTTAAAGTATCATACGAACAGAAACCATTCAGAAGAGAAGTTATGAGAACATATGGTGCAAAGGTCACACCTTCGCCATCTATGAATACAGAGGTAGGAAGAAGAATTAATAAGGAATTTCCGGGAACAACAGGAAGCCTTGGCTGCGCTATTTCAGAAGCTGTTGAAGCTGCAACTACACAGGAGGGTTATCGTTATGTATTAGGCTCTGTATTATCACAGGTGCTTATACATCAGACAGTTATTGGTCTTGAGACTAAGACAGCTTTGGAAAAATATGATATTAAACCTGATATTATTATCGGCTGTGCCGGTGGTGGTTCTAATCTTGGAGGTCTTATATCACCATTTGCCGGAGAAAAGATAAAGGGTAATGCAGATTATGAGATTATAGCAGTTGAACCTGCTTCATGCCCTAGTCTTACAAGAGGACGTTATGCATATGATTTCTGTGATACGGGTAAGATATGCCCATTAGCTAAGATGTATACATTAGGAAGCGGATTTATACCATCAGCCAACCATGCCGGAGGTCTGCGTTATCATGGAATGAGTTCAATAGTATCACAGCTTTATGATGATAAGATTATTACAGCAAGAAGTGTAGAGCAGACAGAAGTATTTAAGGCAGCAGAACAATTTGCAAGAATAGAAGGTATTCTTCCGGCACCGGAAAGCAGCCATGCTATAAAGGTAGCCATTGACGAAGCGTTAAAGTGTAAAGAGACAGGAGAGGAGAAGAATATAGTATTCGGTCTTACAGGAACAGGATATTTTGATATGGTTGCATATCAGAAATATAATGATGGTGATATGACAGATTATATTCCAACTGATGAAGAGCTTGAAAAGAGTTTTGCAACACTTCCAAAGGTAGATTAATATAAAAAGCTGCTCAGAAATGAGGATTATTATGAATGATAATACATTTACTAAGATATATGATGTAGTAAAACAGATTCCTTATGGTAAGGTGGCAACCTACGGCCAGATAGCAGCTCTTGCAGGAAATAAAAGATGGGCAAGAGTCGTAGGATATGCACTCCATGTCAATCCTGACCCTGATAACATACCCTGCTTCCGGGTGGTTGACAGAAATGGGAACGTATCAAAAGCATTTGCTTTCGGTGGTGAAAACAGACAGATAGAGCTGTTGGAAAAAGAAGGCATAGGCTTTAGGGATGGTCATGTAGATATGGGAAAATATCAGTGGGAAACACCTTGGATATAATTTTAAAAAATAAGT
This sequence comes from uncultured Eubacterium sp., assembly GCA_900545725.1. GTDB lineage: Bacteria > Bacillota > Clostridia > Lachnospirales > Lachnospiraceae > Lachnospira. The sequence goes on along the minus strand of URAI01000068.1, from coordinate 10,047 downwards.
AATTGACGAATAATTCTCATATATGATATATATAATTATATAAAAGGGAGTAGCTTGCATCATAATTGGTGCTATACGATGACGTCATCACGATATTATAAGAATATCCGGAGCGTATTTTAAAGCAAGACTTTTATCTGTTTATTAATTTAGATGGATAAATGTCTTGCTTTTTTGATATTAAAACGACAAAATATCCATCATAAGTTGTGATAATCTTAAGAATGGAGAGTGATGATTTATGAGTAACGGTATGACACAGTGGTACAGACAAAGTAAAGAAGAAGTATTAGAAGCATTTAATACAGAAAGTACAGGTCTTACAGATGGACAGGCATTAAAAGCACTTCAAAAATATGGTGAAAATACACTTAAAGAGAGTGAAAAGGAGAGCATATTCCACATATTTTTAAGCCAGTTTGCAGACCTTTTAGTTATTATTCTATTGATAGCGGCATTTATTTCAACTCTTACAGGGGAGCTTGAAAGCACACTTGTAATAGTATCGGTGCTGGTGCTTAATGCAGTTCTTGGCACAGTGCAGCATGTAAAGGCCGAGAAGTCGCTGGATTCTTTAAAGTCATTATCATCACCGATGGCTAAGGTCATAAGGGGTGGAAAAAGACTTCAGATTGATTCTAAATATGTAGTTCCGGGAGATATTGTAATTCTTGAAGCAGGAGATATGGTAATTGCCGATGGAAGGATAATTAATAATTATTCATTACAGGTTAATGAAAGCTCGCTTACAGGTGAGTCATCTAATGTAGATAAAAGGGATGTAAGACTTTATGAAGAAACACCATTAGCTGACAGGATTAATATGGTATATTCGGGAAGCCTTGTAACATATGGACGTGCAGAGGTCGTTGTAACATCGACAGCGATGGATACAGAGATAGGAAAGATAGCTTCTCTTATGAATGAAACGGGACAAAAGAAAACACCGCTGCAGAGGAGTCTTGATAATTTCAGTAAATGGCTCGCTGCCGGAATACTTGTGATATGTGCAGTTGTATTTGTGGCAGAGCTTATAAATGGCATGCAGCTTATGGATTCACTTTTATTTGCAGTAGCACTTGCAGTTGCAGCAATACCAGAGGCATTAAGCTCTATTGTTACAATAGTACAGGCAATGGGAACACAGAAGATGGCAAGAGAGCATGCGATTATTAAGAATTTGTCAGCAGTAGAATCATTAGGCTGCGTATCAGTTATATGCTCCGATAAGACAGGAACGCTTACGCAAAATAAGATGACAGTACAGGACATATATGATATATCAGGAGATAATACAGCAGACAGTCTGTTATTATATAATGCGATACTTAATAATGATTCGTCTATATCCAAGGATGGAAGCGGTATAGGAGATCCTACTGAATATGCACTTTTATATATGTACAGGGATATGTATAAGTCTGATGAAAATGTATTAAGAAAAAGATATAAAAGACTTGAAGAAGTGGCATTTGATTCTGACAGAAAGCTTATGAGTTCTAAATACAATATAGACGGTAAGAATATTATATTTACAAAGGGCGCGTTGGATGTATTGTTAGAAAGATGTGTAAATATTAACATAAATGGCAGAATAAGACATATAACAGAGCGTGATAAAGAAGATATTATTGAAAAAAATATGGCATTTTCTAAGCAGGGTTTAAGAGTGCTTGCATTTGCATATAAATATTCAGATGAGAAGCTTACAGTGGATACAGAATATAATTATACATTTTCAGGTCTTATATCAATGATGGATCCGCCAAGGGCTGAGTCGGTTGATGCGGTGGCGGCTGCGAAAAAAGCAGGAATACGGACGGTAATGATTACAGGAGACCACAAGATAACTGCCTCAGCAATTGCTAAAAAAATTGGTATTTTTGAAGATGGTGATATGGCTGTAACAGGTATGGAGCTTGACAGGATGAGTGATAGTGAACTTGAAAAAAATATAGATAAAATATCTGTATATGCCAGAGTTTCGCCAGAGAATAAAATCCGTATTGTCGATGCATGGCAAAAGAGAGGAAAGATTGTTTCAATGACAGGTGATGGTGTAAACGATGCTCCGGCACTTAAAAAAGCTGATATTGGTGTGGCTATGGGAATTACAGGAACAGAGGTGTCTAAGGATGCATCGTCAATGATACTGTCTGATGATAATTTTGCTACGATTATTAAGGCAGTTGCAAATGGACGTACTATTTATCAGAATATTAAAAATGCTGTTTTATTTCTGCTTTCAGGCAATCTGTCAGCAATTATTACAGTACTGTATGCATCAATTCTTGCACTTCCCGTTCCATTTAAGGCAGTACAGCTATTGTTTATTAATCTTGTAACAGATTCACTTCCGGCACTTGCCATTGGAATGGAGCCACAGGAGAAGGGAATACTTGAAAGAAAGCCCCGTAATCCTAAAGAAGGAATTATGGATAAGAATTTTGTAATAAGAATGATTATTCAGGGATTATTAATATCGGCAAGTGTTATTACAGCATATACGATAGGTTTAGGTTCAGGTATGGATGGGTCAATGGCATGTTCAATGGCATTTACGACACTTACGCTTGCAAGACTTTTTCATGGTTTTAACTGCAGGGGTGAACACAGTATATTTAAACTGGGTTTTAAGAATAACTGGTACAGTTTAGGTGCATTTGTACTAGGTGTGGCACTGGTTATGCTGGTTATGTTTGTTCCTGTTATAAGAGAATTGTTTGCGGTTCACGTGATGAGTCTTAAAACTGCCGGTATAGTATTCGGACTTGCAGTACTGCCGACAGTTATTATACAGGCATACAAAGTTATAAAGGAATAAGACGATGCGAAAAAATCAGCAGAGCTGATTATTGGCTTAATATAATATTATTACATGAAGTATTTTTAAAGTGCTTACATTATTATATTTATATGAAGGAAGTCATTACCGGTTACAACATATCGGTAGTGACTTCTTTATTTAAGATATATCATTTGACACTAAAATGTATACATTATAAAATATAAAAAGGGGTTTCATATCTGTAGTATGAGCGTGTAATTAATATGTGTTTATCCTGAATATGGATTTTTTGTTAAGTTATTATATGTGGAGAGAGTTACAGTTTAATATGGAAGTAAAATTAACAGAGTGTGAGGTATGTGCTTATGAATAATAGTATATTGCAGCAACGGTATAGAAAAATAATACTTTTATCCCTTAAAATCGGTATTGGCAGTAGTCTTTCGTTATATATTGCAATGAAGCTTGGTATGGATTATGCAATATCAGCAGGAACGATTACGTTATTATCACTAATGTCAACAAAATGGGAGACGGTAAGGCTGTCGGGATACAGAATAATATCATTTTTAACAACAGTTGTTACGTCATGGATGTTATTTACATTTATTGAAAGCGAATGGATTGCTTATGGAATACTTTTGGGATTGATTGTATTTATGGCATAGATAATGGGTTGGAGGGCAACGATTTCTGTAAATGGAGTTATAGCTGCACATCTTGTAACGACTAGAAATTTCAGTGACCATGCAATATGGAATGAATTTGGGATTGTCGTTATTGGTGTAACAATAGCATTATTGTTTAATCTGTTTAATGGAAATGTAAGGCATAAAAAGGACATTATCGCCGACATGAGACAGGTTGAGAACAGATTACAGCTTATTGTAGGTGCTCTTGCAGCATATCTTTCCAATAAAGAAATGGAAAGAAGTGTGTGGAATGATATATGTACTCTTGAAAATGATATGCAATGTTATATAAAAGAAGCATATGAATATCAGAATAATACATTTTATTCTCATCCTGAGTATTATATATCATATTTTGAAATGAGAAAATCACAGTGCCAGATATTACATAATCTTCATTACGAGATGAAAAAAATGCGTTCCATGCCAAAACATGGCAAGCTTGTGGCAGAATATATGTTGTATCTGACAAATTATATAAATGAATATAATAATCCTGATGAGCAGATGGACAGACTTAACGATATATTTGAGCAGGTGATGACAGAGGGGCTTCCGCAGACAAGGGAAGAATTTGAAAGTGGTGCAGTGTTATATCACGTACTTATGGATATTGAGGAATTTTTAAAATATAAGAAAACATTTATCAATAAGCTCGATGAGGTGCAGTTGAAAAAATACTGGAAGAAGTAGGATATCAGTCATGTTTCCTATTGTACATAGGCTGGTTTATATAGTATACTTGTTAAATGAAAAAGAGTATCATTATCAATATGTGTTTAAGAAAATTATACATTTTAGCAGATGTAATATTTTAGCTGTATTGATATAGCATAACTGTTTTGAGTATGTATAGACAAATGAGTAGTTTAAGGGATTGTTAAAAATATGGCAGGAATTATAAGTGGATTCAGCTCTGTATTTAGTTTCCCGTAAAACAATTAAGAACAGGAGATACTATGACACTTAAAGATTTAAAAATAGGAGAAAGTGCTGTTATTAAAACAGTAGGCGGAAGTGGTGCATTAAGACAGCATTTTCTGGATATGGGTGTAATTCCACAGGCAGAAGTTACACTTATTAAGTATGCCCCGATGGGCGATCCTATGGAATTACAACTGCATGGCTATGAACTTACACTCCGTCTTGACGATGCAGCAAAGATAGAGATAGAAAAGATTGAAAAAAGAACACGAAAGCATGAAGGTGCAGCGAACATCAACAGTTCCGTACATCCGGGACTTGGAGAAGAAGGTAAGTATCATGTTGAGGGAGATGGTGAACCGCTTGCTGACGGTGAACTTATTACATATGCACTGGTAGGTAATCAGAACTGCGGTAAGACTACACTTTTTAACCAGCTTACGGGTGCTAACCAGCACGTGGGTAATTTTCCTGGTGTAACGGTTGACAGAAAGGATGGACCGATAAAGGGATATCCTGATACAAGAATAACTGACCTTCCGGGAATATATTCAATGTCGCCGTATAGTAGTGAAGAGATTGTATCAAGGAATTTTGTACTTGATGATAAGCCCAAGGCAATTATTAATATTGTAGATGCGACTAATATTGAGCGTAATATGTACCTTACGATGCAGCTTCTTGAGATGAATATTCCAATGGTAGTTGCACTTAATATGATGGACGAAGTTACAGGCAACCACGGTTCAATAGATGTCAATGGAATGGAGGCAATGCTTGGAGTTCCGGTTATTCCGATTTCTGCGGCTAAGAACGAGGGGGTAGATGAGCTTGTAAGACATGCAATACATATTGCTAAGTATCAGGAACGTCCGGGCAGGCAGGATTTTTGTGATGAAAATGATTTTGGTGGTGCAGTACATCGTTGTATACATGCAATATGTGAGATGATATCTGACCATGCAGAAAGCGCCGGTGTACCTTTAAGATTTGCAGCTTCAAAGCTGATTGAGGGTGATGAGCTGGTATTAGAAAAGCTGCAGCTTGACCAGAATGAAAAAGAAACTATAGAACATCTTATATTACAGATGGAAAAGGAACGTGGACTTGACAGAAGTGCTGCAATAGCTGATATGCGTTTTTCATTTATTGAAAAGGTATGTGAAAGCACTGTTGTTAAGCCGACAGAGAGTCGTGAGAGAAAGAGAAGTGAAAAGATTGACAAAGTCTTAACAGGCAAATATACAGCAATTCCATGTTTCTTTGGAATAATGGTAGCAGTATTTTATCTTACCTTTAATGTTATCGGAGCGTGGCTTCAGGATATGTTGGAGCTTGGAATAGACTGGCTGACGACACAGGTAAATACAATGCTTACTGCGGCAGGTGTAAATGAAGTATTACATGGACTTATAATTGATGGAATCTTCTCTGGAGTTGGGTCTGTACTTTCATTTTTACCGATTATCGTTGTATTATTCTTCTTCCTGTCATTAATGGAAGACAGCGGTTATATTGCAAGAGTAGCTTTCTTTATGGATAAGCTGTTAAGAAAGATTGGTCTTTCAGGAAGAAGTATTGTTCCGCTTCTTATTGGTTTTGGATGTTCTGTCCCGGCTGTAATGGCGACAAGAACACTTCCTAGTGAAAGAGACAGAAAGATGACAATGCTTCTTACACCATTTATGAGCTGTACAGCTAAACTTCCCATATATGCATTTTTTATCAATGCATTTTTCAAGGACAGAGGTGGACTTATAATGTCAGCGCTGTATCTTGGTGGCATAGTTGTAGGAATATTAATAGCATTTTTATTTAAAAGTACATTATTTAAGGGCGAAGCAGTGCCATTTGTCATGGAATTGCCTAATTACAGGCTTCCGGGTATGAAAAATGTCGCAAGGCTTCTGTGGGAGAAGGCAAAGGACTTTTTGCAGAGAGCATTTACGGTTATACTTATTGCAACAATGTGTGTATGGTTCTTACAAAGCTTTGATTTATCATTTAATATGGTTGAGAACTCAAAGGACAGCATACTTGCTATGATAGCTGGATGGATTGCACCGGTATTTGCACCGGCAGGACTTGGTGACTGGAGAATTGTTACATCATTTATAAGTGGGTTTATGGCGAAGGAAAGTGTTGTATCGACATTGCAGATATTATTTACAGGTGGTGTTGAGGAAGCTTTCAGTACAGTTACAGCTGCATCAATTCTTGCATTCAGTCTTTTGTATACACCATGTATTGCGGCTATTGCTTCTATAAGAAGAGAGCTTGGGAGAAAATGGGCAGCAGGTGTTGTAATATGGCAGTGTGTAATCGCATGGCTGGCAGCATTTATGGTACATCTTATAGGAATGGGGATTAACGGAAGCAATGCATTACAAAATATAGGCATTGGTAATGTTATAGTAGTGTTGATAATACTTGCCATTGTATTATTTGCGGTAAGAAGCCTTAGTAAAAAAGGTACATGCCAGTGCAGTGACGGCTGTAATGCCTGCGGTAAGAAGAAAAGATAGTGATTTATCAGTATTAAACAAAATAATAATAAAAAAGCTTAATATACCGTTTTTAATATTGTTAGTTATTAACAGATGACATATATTATTAACGGATAACAAATGAGATGTAATTAAATATATAATAAATATTAAAATGCAGTGGTTTATGACTGTTGTAATGAGAGAAAATATTTTTTCATTATAAGCAGCAGACCACTGCTTTTTATTACTGTTTTTTAATATTGAAATGCCGGCGGATTGCACCGGTTGATGACATTAATATAAGAATAATTGAATATCTGAATGAAAAACAGACAAAATAAAAAATGCAACATTATATATTAAAATGTTGCATTTTTATTTATACCTATTATATCGTCCTAAAAAAAGATAACTTAACCCCTTAATTAACTTTTTTAAAAATTTTTTAATATTGCGTAATAATTATATCAACCCGGAAAATGGATACTCATAAATATAGCATCACGTTCAACCTGTGTAATGCCAAGATAGCGTTTGGTTATACTATATGATGAATGATTATATATATCCATAAGAAGAGCTGGCGGTGTTCCCTGTTTCCATGCATAGAATCCAAATGTTTTTCTAAGTGAATGACAGCCTATATTTTCTGTAATGTGACATTCAAGTGCCGCATATTTGACTATACGGTAAGCCTGCGAGCGGCTTAAAGGCTTAGTGTGGTTAGTTGATTTTGAAAAAATATAATCTGTTTTTAAAGGTTTATTTTCAATAAACAGCTTCTGCATACAGACTAATAATTCTTTGTTGACAGGTACAGCATTAATTTTTCCTGTCTTCTGTTCCCTGACTGTAACACGTTTTCTGAATTTCTTACGATTAAAATCATATATATTTTCCCATTTTAATGTAAGAATGTCACTGATTCTTAATGCTGTGTTTAAGCCAAATACAATCAGACAATGATTTCTCGTATTTGGTTTCTTTCTTGAGTAAAAGTTAAGAAAAAGCATTAGTTCCCGTTTGTCACGTATTGGTTCTGTAATCATATCATCCTCCTCAAAATAAAATTAATACATTTTATTATCAAAGCACCTACCCTATATGAAGAATAAGGCACTTTATTAAAATTAAAATACCATAATTTCCGAAATGCAACAGTTTAATATAAAAAGTTGCATTTTATAACATACGAAAATGGATTGACAATATTCATGGAATTACATGAATACAAAAATCCATATATGGGAATATTTCTGATACAAATAACAGATTTCAGAAAAGGAAACATGGAGGTAAGACAGATGCTTAAACTCACGTTAAAACCAGGAGAATATATTGATATCGGTGATGATATCAAGGTCGTATTCTCAGGAGGTTCAGCCAATAATATACATCTTTTAATAGATGCACCGAGAGAGGTCAACATTGTAAGAAGCTCGGTAAAAAAGGCATATGGACAGCACACAGATGTATATAAGAAAGAAAAAGGAATATCGCTGCAGGCTCAGAAAGAGATAGTGGATATTCTTATGCGTGAGAAGCGTAAAAACAGCGGTAATAATGTATAACCGGTAAAGTGACATGTCAGCAGATATTTTTAAGCCGGCAATATATGAGTAACTTTGATATGAACTGATAGCAGAGCTGTTATTAAATCTGTAGAGATATAGATGATATTTACAGTAATAATGACAGCGGTAATGTGTATCAGCATTAAAAAGCATATTGTAAGTGGAAATATATTATAACCCTGTCATGGTTTAAGAATATATCTGCATCCCGGGAATACGTGTCATGTGACGGAAGTACTTATTATAGAGGATAAAAGTTAAGCCTTATAGATGTGTATACATGTTATAAAAGCAATTATATTACAGAAAATAAGGCTGTTAAAGCTGTAGTCCTCAGATAGATTAATTACATTTTATTATTAAAGCCCTTATTGCAGTTATTGTTTCAGTATGTCATTGATATTTATTTAACAATAATGAGCTGAAAAATTAATAATATGGGTGGAACATGGGAAAAACGGAGTTTTTCTTAATTTAAACACACGGAGGTACAAAAATATGGTAGTACAGCACAATATGTCAGCAGCTAATGCAAACAGAATGTTAAACATTACATCTAGCTCAGTAAGCAAGACAACAGAGAAGTTATCAAGCGGTTACAGAATCAACAGAGCAGCCGATGATGCAGCAGGTCTTTCTATTTCAGAAAAGATGAGAGGACAGATAAGAGGTCTTAACAAGGCTTCTTCAAACGCTCAGGATGGTATCTCACTTATCCAGACAGCAGAAGGTGCATTAAATGAATCACACTCAATCTTACAGAGAATGAGAGAGCTTTCAGTACAGGCAGCTAACGGAACTGAGACAGATGACGATAGAGAAGCAGTACAGAACGAAATCGAACAGCTTCAGAGCGAATTAACAAGAATCTCTGATACAACAGAGTTCAATACAATGAAGTTACTTGATGGTTCACAGTCAGGGGATAAGGTTAGTGTATCAGTTGGTAAGAGTGCAGCTACAGGAGCTACATCTACAACAGATGCAACTGCACAGGTTAATACAATGGCAGCAGCAGTTACAGCAGTTGGTGATGATGCTGATTCAAAGTTTACAGTTACAATATTAGATAAAAATGGTAATACATCTACAACTAGTGTTACATTGCATTATGATAAAGCGTCAGGTAAGTATTCGGTTGATGGAAAAGAATTAACAGCAGCAGATACAGCAGCAAGTTCTGCTACAGTTGCTAAATCAGGCGATGCTTTTGCAGAGGCATTGAGTAAAACTGATTTGGGAAAATCTTATGATATTACTAATACTGCTGGTAAACTTACATTTACAGCAAAGGAAAAGGGTGCAACAGCCAGTGCTATATTAGTATCTCAGAATGGAGCAGATGCAACAGCAACAACAAAGACTAATGGTACAGGTACAGATGAATATACTTCTATTAATGCTGCTATTGGTGCTTATGATGGAACTGGCAATATAGAGGATAGTATATTTACAGTTAATGGAGAGAAATTTGCATATGTTACTGATCCATCTAAGTTAGGTGATGATTATAAGGATGTTAATTATGTAGAAACAGCTACTGTAGATACTGCTGCAGCAAAGAATATGGCTAAGTTAAT
>URAI01000067.1 GCA_900545725.1 uncultured Eubacterium sp. | reverse complement strand
TATTGGTATATCGTCAGGTTATTGACAGGACTGCTATTATAATCGAACTGATTATTATATTTAATATTTTTATAATAAATATTATTGTTTTTATAATATTAAAGTATATCAATATCCAGTATGAGGAGTTGTTAAGAAAAGAGCTGGCATTTAAGGGATTTGAACAGCAAAGAACAGATATAGAAGCTATTAATTATAAATATAATTGGTTAAAAAAGAAAAATCATGAAGTAAAACATGTTATGCAGCTAATGGAATATTATATAGAAAATAATCAATATGAGAAAATAAAGCAGATAATTAATATAAAAGATTTAGAAAAAAATATCAGAGATGATGAGGCAGTATATGTAGGGAATCCAATTATTAATTATATTTTGAATAGAAATATTAATATCTGTAATAAGAATAATATTGATATTAAATGTAATGTTATGGGAACTGTTGATGGCATTGCTGATATAGATTTATATATACTGATAAGTAATCTGATTGATAATTCAGTAGAAGCGGCAAAGAAGATAAAAGAAGCGCTTATTAGTATATTAATATACAGTAACGAAAGATATATATATATTGAAATAGGTAATTCAACAGACAATAATGTAATGAAAAATAATCCGAAAATGAAGACGACAAAAGATAATAAGTCGCTTCATGGTTATGGAATAGAGAATATAAGAGATATTATAAATAAGTATCATGGAGAAATTGAATATAAAAATCAGACAGATACATATATAGTATGTAAGGTGATTTTGTTGAAAAATATAGAAACTCAAGAAAATTAACCATTCACGTCATATATTGACCATTCACGTCAAATGTATTTACATTACAACAAGCATATGCATAATTAAAGATAAGTAATATAAGTATTGGAGTTAATAAAGTTATAGATGTATACAAATAGATATTCATATGAGAGAGATTCAGTATCATTATCTGATGGTTAATATAATTATCATAAATGATTAAGTAAATAGGACAATATATTATAATTAGTATATTGTCCTATTAAATATGATGTATATATAATTGAAAGACATTAACATTAATGTACATGTGATATCAGATGAGTTACAGATGAATGGAGGGGTGTTATGAAAAAACATATGGTGTGTATTTTGGCAATAATGACTGTTATGCTGGCGGCTTGTGGAACTAATGAACATGCATCAGATGAAACAAAAGCAGATATTAAGCTTGATAAGGTTGATAATGTGACTGATGCATCGGCCAATGAAAATACCACAAGAGACTATGGTGACAAAAAAGTTGAAGGTGGGTTCTGGGTACAGAAGAATACTACAGGAAAAGATGAATATTATAGATATATTCCTATGATGTCTGCAAAGCTCGCTGGAATATATGACTGGGAGGACAGTGAATCCAATAAATCAATGGATACATATGCAGCCAGAAACTGTCCGGATGGAACTAAGACAGCGAAGCTTAACGGCTGGGTAACAACAATGGGATATTATTCTAATCCACAATTAGGATACAATTCCAATCCTGATGATGAGACTGTTCAAAAAAATGAGCTGGTTAATTATGCAGAATCATTTGCCCTGGTAGCAGATAATAATAAGAAAAATGTTCTTCAAAGCTATGATGTAGGCTGTATTACATTTGCATTGTATAAGGACCTGTATGAGAGTTTTCCTGAGATTAATATGAAGCTGTATGGTATCACAGAGACTTCTATTAAAGAAGCGGTAACAGATATATCTGAATGTGAATTATCAGAGTATTCTGCATATATTAAGAGTTGTGCGGATAGAGATTTTTCGGATTGTGAGCTGCTTGCCAGTAAGACTATAACAGACAGCAGTATATATTATATTGATTATAAACATTTGTCAGAAACAGGTAATTATAGTCAGTATATTATTGTATTAGAGTTTCCACAGGAATCGGGATATGCTTATTATATGAACGGAAGACTTTGTTATAATATTGACAATAATGGTGAATATAATGGCTGGAAACAACAGCATATTAATCAGTTTATTGCGGAGTAGCTGCCTATGAAGATACGATATTTAGTAAGTCTGGTATTTCAATCGTTATACAACAAGAAGCTTGTGGTTATAATTCTGCTTGCAATGAACACCATTTCCCTGTATATGACAGACGTTATTGCAACAGATTATATATCCCGGAGACATTATGTAGAATCAATAACTTCAATGTTTGGCACACATCCGCAAAAAGTAAACTATGTCGAATATCTGAATCTTATGAATCCGGAGTATACGAAGGAAAAGGGAGAAGAACTGATTGAATACATCCGTAACCATGAAAATGTTACAGCGTGTGGAAGATTTTGTAATTCAAAGGCACAGGATATATTAAATGGTGATAGTGTTAATGCACTTATAGTAGAATATGACATAACAGATATAGGTAATCTTGGAATCAAAAAGCAGGATGTTAATATATCCGGTCAGTTAAATCAGGTATATGTGGGTTATAACTACAAAGATGATTTTAATATTGGTGACGAATTTGATTTTTATCGTGATAGTGATGACTGCCGTTGTGTGGTTGCAGGATATTTAAAAAAATCTGCATCGTGGCCATTAAAGGGGAATCTTTTTAATGCGGTATCTAATCTTGATTCATATACTTTGGAAGATAAGATAGTTGTTATTACACAACATTATGAATCATTTGATAATTCCGGTGGAATGCCGGATGTACCATATTTTATTGCTGATTATGACAGTAAGATTGCACAGATTAAGACAGATATTATAAAAATGTCTGCACAGAATAATCTTGGTGTCAGGGTTGTAAATGAAGAAAGAAGTATTGAACAGAAGATACAGGATACAGCTCTTACACAAAATAAATCATTTATGGCAGCAATATTATTGTTTTTTCTTGCACTTATATCAATGTCAGCAGCATCCATAGTATTTTGTCTGATAAGAAAACGGCAGCATGGTATTATGCTTGTATGTGGAATAAGTAAAAATGAACTTATAAGCATGGATTTTCTGGAAAATATTATAATTACATTACTTCCGGCTGTTGTCGTGTGGTTAATCAGGCAGAGGGAAATATTTGGAAGATTAATTTTACATATAAAGGATATGGATATGCTTATATATCCATATTGGTATGCACACTGTATATGTCTGCCGTTTTTGTTTGCGGCGGTAGTAATATTTATATCCTTTATATCGGGAGTTATTCCGGCGGTAATTATAAACAATATGAGTGTAGCGGATGTTATAAAGCGTTAATGTTTACACGCAGACTTGACATCAGCTGTCAGGCGGTGATATGTGCAATTGTACCTTATGTGTGAGTGTGTTATATCAGTGAGATTTCCTATTAACAATCATATAAATGTAAAAATTTTCAGAGGGGGGATTGCGTGATAAGAAAAATATTCAGATATAAGCTGGTATCCATATACTTTATCCTGAGCCAGTTAATAGTGCTGACAGCGGTTTTCGGAGTGCTGCAGATATATAATAAAGCATATGCAAAGGAACAGGACAGGCTTAATGCTATTGCAGATAACAGAATACAGTTAGATATTACTACCACTAAGCCGGGAAGTATGTTCAATATGTCAGATAATGCTATTGAACAGGGAAATATAATCGTTCAGGGAAATATTGCAACTGAATTTGCAGAAGCCGGTAGTAAGACCAGATGTGAAGTGCTGCTTACAATTAATGAACAGCTTCCATATCCTATGATATCAGGGCATATACCAGGGGCTGATATAAATGATATAGGAGAAAATGTTGTTGCATTAGGACGTGAGAAATATAAATATGCTTATGAAAAGGATGGTAATAAGTATGTAACCCTTGATGGTGAGCAATACAGGGTATCCGGGGTTATAGGAAGTGACAATTCTGATTACTGGGATTACAGCGTGGTATTTAATATTAACTGCATGGCACATAATACCTTAAATAATATAGGTAAGAATGAACAGTATGTTGTAGAAATATATAGTAATTCCTGCAATGTTACTGATTCGTATAAGATATTCTCGCAAAATATACTTAAGGAAGACAGTATGTGTAACATAGTGGCTTATCAGAAGGAAAATACCGGAGAAAGCACGATTAATACAACATTAAGCAGAGAAAATATAAAAACAAATATAATGGTATATATATTCTGCCTGTTAAATTGTATTATCATTTCCATGTTTTTACTGATACAGCAAAAAAAGGAACTGGCAATAAAGAAAATATTTGGCTACAGTAATATAAGAATACTTGCCGGTATGGTGTTACAGATAGTTGCTTTAATGCTTGTGGCATTAGTATTATTTATAATTCTGTATAGTGGATATCAGTTATATATTTATAAGACAACAGGCATGGTAATGAGGTTTAATATGACATCGGTTATAGCAATATCAGTATTGTTTCTTATAACACTTCTGATAACAATGATATATCCGATAGTAGGAGTTTGTATAGATACTAATAACGCAGGATAAATTTACATTCTGCAAGGCAGAGGAATAAGTTGCAACGGGTTGCGGCGATTGACGATGCAGCAGATGGAAATTTATACAGGTTATTTGGCGAAATGTCAATGATACAGTACACATAGATAACGGAGGGGTATATATGATAAGATTAGAAAATATCAGTAAAATATATGATGCAAAAATAGATACAACTAAGGCTTTAGATAATGTATCGCTTCAAATTAATGATGGAGAGCTGGTTGCAATTATGGGACCATCGGGAAGCGGGAAAAGTACATTGCTTAATATACTTGGCTGTATGGACACAGCTACAGAAGGTAAATATTATGTTGATGATGTTGAAGTGTCTATGTTAAAAAAATCACAGCGTGACAGCTTCAGAAAAAAGAATATAGGATTTGTCTTCCAGCATTTTGCATTGATGGATTATTATACGGCATATGAAAATATAGAACTTCCTCTGATTGCCAATAACGTCAGGAAAAGTGAGCGTAAAAAAATAGTACAGCAGCAGTTAGAGCATCTTAGCATAACTTCCCAAAGGAATAAACTGCCTAAAAAGATGTCAGGCGGGCAGCAGCAGAGAGTTGCAATTGCAAGAGCATTGGTTACGAATGTCGATCTTATTCTTGCAGACGAACCGACGGGAGCATTAGACCAGAAGACAGGGCAGGAAGTATTAGCACTTTTAAAAGAAATAAATAGTACCGGGAAAACAGTGATAATAGTTACTCACGATGAAAAAATTGCTGCTGACTGTAACAGAGTAATTATGATTCAGGATGGAAGAATACGGGATGATAAGAAAATAGTTTCGTAAAAATAAAAGAGGATGAATTTGTGCTTTTGTACAAATTCCAGGATAAAAAGGTAATCCTGCAAATTTAGGTACACTTTAATAAGCTTAAGGCATTTATAAAGCCGGTAAGTTCTAAGCTATAAAAGATTTTAAGCTTCTTATATGATGTCGCTGGTTTATTTTATCAGCAACAACAATGGTTAATAACTGCCAAAGAGAGTTGTTTTTGTGGTATCATATATATGTCTCCTTTCGGGGCGTGGTTTATGGTTACTGAACAACTCCATTATATCACAAACCGGGAGGAGATTTTTGATTTTAGTCAAAAACATATCATGTAAATAACACATGTATTTCTAAGATTATATATTATCATGGTGGTGCGCTATAACTATATTTTAGCACAAAATAATATAATACATGTGAAATACCGGCTTACAAATAAAATAGCAGAAATAAAAAATATTATGTCACATTTCCTACAGTTAATCTGTTATATATTATAGTGTAATGATTAAAATCTGTTTACGTTTATATCTAAAAATACTAAGTGAATAATTTAATCAAAAAGTATAAATTGAATTTTAAAAATGAAATTGGTGTCCAGCCAATTTGGATAATACACTATAATTATAAAACATGGGAGGCAATAATGGATAATAAAGGAAATGTAAGAAAGTATATAATAATATTTATATGTATAATATGTGTTGAAATATATGTAGTTGCAAAATGGATATTTCCTAATAATAATGGAGCGGATGATGTTACGGCAGGTGTACAAAAGACAGTCAGCAATGAAGCTGTAAAAGACAAAGAAGATGGTCAGGAAACTGCGGCTAAAGAAGAGTGTATTATAAACTCAGTTAAATATATATTCAATTCGTATAAAATCACAAAGACATCTGATATTGATATAGAGACGGATGAGGATTATAGCATTGTAAGTATAGATATGGAACTTATAAATATGTCAAAGTCAGATGTAAGCATACCTTGTGAAAGCATATATATAAATATAATTGATAATGATTCAAGGGTACTTAAGACTAAGTCAAGATTAATAAGTGATGATGGTGAACAGGTGACACAGGATAATATAGAGCTGCTTTCCGCACAGACAAGACATATAAAGTTATATTATGTCATTAATGATAAATATGTTGAACAAAAGGCATTAGAGAGTGGATTAAGCAAGCTTTCATTAGTGGTTAATCCCGATAATGCAAGAGTGAACGACCCATTTATTTCAGGTATGGGAACATCCACTGATGGAAAATCATATTACTATATTTACAAAGTAATCTGGCATGAATCATATTAATAACTATATACAAATTTAATAAATATTTTATGAGTTTATCTTGACAGACATTGTATAATAAATGTTAGAGCAAAATAACGGAGTAATGTTAGTGTCTGTATACGACGGTGGCATTAGCACTTCGTAATCAGAATAACCCGTAAAGAGAAAGGTGGATATTTAAAATGACAAAAGTAGATATTATATCTGGTTTCTTAGGTGCAGGAAAGACTACACTTATCAGTAAATTATTAAAAGAAGCATTAAATGGCGAACAGGTTGTACTTATAGAGAATGAATTTGGTGAAATTGGAATTGACGGAGGATTCTTAAAGGATTCAGGCGTTGAGATAAGAGAGATGAATTCAGGCTGTATCTGCTGTTCATTAGTAGGTGATTTTGGTACATCTTTAAAGGAAGTTGTAGACAAGTATCATCCTGACAGAATAATTATCGAGCCATCAGGTGTAGGTAAGTTATCAGATGTAATCAAGGCAGTAAAGGACCTTCATATAGAAAATGAAATTAAGTTAAACAGTGCATCAACAGTAGCAGATGCTTCTAAGTGCAAAGTTTATATGAAAAACTTCGGTGAATTTTTCAATAACCAGATTGAACATGCCGGAACTATTATATTAAGCAGAACACAGAATATCAGTGAAGAGAAGTTAAATAAGGCAATTGAGCTTATAAGACAGCTTAATCCAAATGCACATATCATTACTACACCTTGGGATGATATTGAAGGTACACAGATTCTTGGCGCTATGGAAAATGTCACTAATCTTGAACTTGAGATGCTTGCAGAAGCAGCAGAAAAAGCTCATGCAGAACATGAACATCATCACCATGACGGAGAGTGCTGCGGACATGACCATGATGAGCATGAACATCACCACCATGACGGAGAGTGCTGCGGACATGACCACGATGAGCATGAGCATCACCACCATGACGGAGAGTGCTGTGGACATGACCATGATCACGAGCATGACCATCATCATCACGATGGAGAGTGTGGCTGTGGACATCACCATGAAGGACATCATCATGCAGATGAGGTATTTACAAGCTGGGGAACAGAGACACCTAATAAGTATGATAAAGCAACGCTTGATGATATTCTTGATACACTTGCTAACTCAGATGAATTTGGCAGGATATTAAGGGCTAAGGGTATGCTTCCAACACAGGAAGGTACATGGATGTACTTCGACCTTGTACCGGGTGAATACGAGATTCGTGAAGGAAAGCCTGATTTTACAGGAAGAATCTGTGTAATCGGAGCAGAGCTTAAAGAAGATGAATTAAAGAAGCTTTTTAATGTATAAATAATAATCAACAGAAAGGATATAATATAAGTATATGGCACAGGAAGAACAATACCAGATACCTGTATTCTTAATAAATGGACAGCTTGACAGCGGTAAGACAAGCTTTATTTCAGATACAATAGAGATGGGACAATTTGAGGAAGCAAAGAATAAGCTTCTTATCGTATGCGAAGAAGGCGAAGAAGAATACGATGAAAAGATGTTAAAGGATAACGGTGTATCAATGGTTGTCCTTGAAAAAGAAGAATTTACAGAGGCAAAGCTTAAGAAATTAGATAAGCAGTATGACCCATGGGTAGTTATAGTTGAATATAACGGAATGTGGGATCCTGCATTAATATTTGATACAGCGAAGCCATTTGGCTGGGAAATATATCAGTCAATTACAATTATCGATGCGATGACTTTCTCTAACCAGTGGGCTAATATGAAGTCAATTATGGCTGAGATGGTTAAAAATGTTGATATGGTTGTATTTAACAGATGCAAATCAAGCATGGAGCTTGGAAGCTACAGAAGAAGCATGAAAGCACTTAATTCAGCAGTACAGATTGTATTTGAAGATGAAAAGGGCGACATGATGTCAATTGCAGAGCAGCTTCCATATGATATTAATGCAGATGTAATCGAAGTTGATGACTGTGATTATGGAATCTGGTACATGGATGTCAATGAAAGACCTGAGGTGTATAATGGCAAGACCGTTAAGTTTAAGGGCCAGGTACTTAAGAATAAGTACTTTAAGGACAAGAATTTCGTTGCCGGAAGAAAGGTGATGACATGTTGTGCAGAGGATATTTCATTTATCGGTTATATTAATTATTACGATAACATATCGTCACTTGAGAATAAAGAGTGGGTTATGGTAACAGCAAAGATTAAATATGAATTCCAGATGGCATACAAGAAGAAAGGACCGGTTCTTTATTCAAGCAAAGTAGAGCCTGCCGAAGCTCCACAGGATGAATTTGTATATTTCTAAATGTATAATATCATAGTTGGGGGTGACCCCAATATTATATAATCTGTACATTTACAGTACAGATATTAAAATAGGACGGTAACACTACGAAATGTATACAGAATATAGGTATTATATGGTAATTAATTCTATATGCAATATAACATTTCGTTAGTGTAACCGTCTTTTTTGTCAGTTTATAGCGGTTTAGTTATAAAGAAGTGTGGATTAATCAGTATTATTGTAATACAATTAAAAAGAATAGCACCTGATTCTTTTTATAAAAAGTAATAAAGATTGAGCTGATAATTGAAGAAATGATATAACCACAAAGATATTATAGTAGAAAGCAGGTAAGATTATGATACAGGATATTATGCCTAAAAAGTTATATAACCAATATAGGAATTTTACGCCAAAGGATAATGATATAATTCTTTTCTTTGAAGGTTCAAGCGTATTGGGAAAGTATGATGGTGATGAAATAGTATATCCCGACTATGAATTATTTACAAGCTGTGTATGTAGGGCAGGTGAATCATTAATATTCAAGCAGGATGGCAAAGACGGTAAAAAGGATAATACAGATATCGGAATTGATTTAAAAAATGTTACGGATGCCAGAAAGCTTGTAAGTAAGATATGTGGACAGGATAAAACAGAGCAGTTTACTTTTAGATATCTGTTATCAGTTGATAATGAAAGATATTTTCTTGCAGTAAGAAATGATGAGATACAACATGGAGAATTTTCCGGTGAAATGTCTGATTCTAAAATACATAGTGAATACAAAAGTTTTATAGAAGGCTTTGAGTTTATAGGAGTTAATTCATTCAGACGTGCAATACCTAAATACAGGGCATTTGCAGTAATAACAGCATATCATCTGTATGGTTGGTACAGGGATAATAAGTTCTGTGGCAGGTGCGGAAAAGCAATGATGCATGATGATAAGGAAAGAATGATGAAGTGTCCGGTATGTAATAATATGGTATTTCCAAAGATTAGCCCGGCAGTAATCATAGGAGTAACCGATGGTGACAGAATACTTTTTACAAAGTATGCGCAGAGGACATATACTAATTATGCACTTGTTGCAGGATTTGCAGAGATAGGAGAGACACTTGAAGAGACGGTTATAAGAGAAGTAAAAGAAGAGACAGGATTAGATGTAACTAATGTAAGATATTACAAGAGCCAGCCGTGGGCATTAAGCGGAAGTCTGTTAGCCGGCTTTTACTGTGACCTTAAAGGAAGTGATAAGATAAAGCTGCAGGAGGAAGAGCTGTCGGTGGCTGAGTGGGTGAAGGCTGAGGATATACATGAAAAAGCGGATGGAATAAGCCTTACAAAAGAAATGATGCTTAAATTTAAAGAGGAGCATATGTCATCGTTGATTCGGTAAATACAATCCGCATCTGCTTTAGCACTATTTTTAAATAATCAGAAAAATATCATCAGATGTAAATATCCGCATATATTAATATAAAATAAGGCTACATATGCAGGTACAGATATGCTTAATTATTTATGGGCAATTATGATTATTACCGGAGTAATCTATGGAATATTATCAGGGAATATAACGCAGGTGGCAGATGGAGCTATAGACAGTTCAAAGGAAGCTGTAACACTGTGTATTACAATGCTTGGTGTGATGTCACTATGGACCGGGCTTATGCAGATAGCATCCAAATCAGGTTTGATTAAAAAATGTGAAAAGCTGATATCACCTGTAATGAGATGGATGTTTCCTGATGTTTCCATGGAGCATAAAGCTATGGAATATATGACTACCAATGTGATTGCCAATATATTCGGACTTGGCTGGGCGGCTACTCCGGCGGGAATTAAGGCAATGGAGGAGCTTGCAAAGCTTAATGATATGAGAAAAGAAGCGGATGATGCAATGTGTGCATTTCTTGTAATCAATATATCCTCATTACAGCTTATACCGGTTAATATAATTGCATACAGAAGCCAGTATGGTAGTGTGAATCCGACAGCGGTTGTCCTTCCGGGACTGATAGCGACCATTATAAGTACTGTGGCAGGAATAATTTATTGCAAATTAAAATATACAAAAAATAAGTAAATTAATCATATATTGCATTGTGAAAAAATATACCAATATTGTAAATTAATTATATATGTAATAGGGGAATACTTAAATGAATATCATTGTTCTTATATCTGCACTTATAATACCTCTGATTATATTTTTTATTGTTGTATATGGAATAATTCATCATACTGACGTATATGATGAGTTTATTGCCGGAGCGGCTGATGGAATGAAAACGGTTGTCGGTATAGCACCCACACTTGTGGGACTTATGGCAGCAGTAGGAATACTAAGAGCGTCAGGCTTTCTGGATTTTTTAGCAGGTCTGTTATCATCATTTACAGACAGGGTAGGATTTCCGTCACAGCTTGTACCGCTTACAATTGTAAGGATGTTCAGCTCTTCGGCTGCCACCGGACTTGCGCTTGATATTTTTAAAGAGTATGGAACGGATTCATATATAGGTATGGCAGCTTCAATACTTATGAGCTGTACAGAAACGATATTCTACACCATGTCAGTATATTTTATGGCTGCAAAGGTAAAAAAAACGCGGTGGACGCTGCCGGGAGCATTGATAGCAACTCTGGCAGGCATCACCGCAAGTATATTTCTGGCACATCTATATGCCGGATAACTAAAAATATAAATTAAAAATATCTTTAATAAATTGTATTATATAATATAGTTTTAATGCTATAACCAATATTTGAAAGTGAATTTATTTCCATTCTTTAAAGCTTATGTTAAGGTCAACATTTCCTGAAATACCATCAATTACGCCACTGTCTGTATACTGCCACATTGATATTTCATATGGAAAATAAGGTTCATCGCTATAATATGCAAACCATTTTTCATAATTTTCAAGGCGTTCAAGTTCAACATTTCCAATAAATGATGAGAGATTACTATATATCATAGGAGTATAACCGGCTTCTTTTATGCGGTCACAGAATGTTATTATAACATCAGTAAGCTGTGCAGGAGTAAGATGCATCTGACGGTATGTATCATCAAATATTTCTTCTATATCAATAGCAATAGGACCGCTTATCTGATATGGCTTAACCATATTGATTACATAATCGGCTTCCTCTCTTGCCTCTGTTGTATTGATTGCCTGTGAAAAGAAATAAGCACCGATTTTAATATTATTTTTGATAGCTTCCGCAGCATTAGTATTAAAGGAAGTATCCTCTGTAAGAATACCTTCACCATAGCTTCTATAACCGCATCTTAACATTGCATAATCAACGCCGGCACTTTTAACCTTAGCAAAGTCAATAGAATTTTGATACCTTGATACGTCGATTACCTTGTGTGAAACTATTTTTCCATCTTCTGAATAGGTAATCTGGTTATTGGCATCCTTAGTAAATGTTCCATTTGAAAATGTATTCTTCTTAAGGGAATGGTTGATATCTGCAAATATATAAGTTCCCCCGGATACATATACCATCTTATCAGGGTCAATATCACGAAGGATAGAAGTCATGGATTCTCCCTGACCTAAGCGGGTTTCAATCTTGTTAATAGTATCTTTTGAGGCATTCTGTCTTACAGCTGCAAGCTTTTCGCTGGTGTAAAAATGTCTGTCCTTTAAAATGAACAGGCATGCAGCAATGCCAATAATGGTTGTGATGGCAAATATGACGCTTAATATGCCGGTCACGTTTAATCTGCTCTTGCGTTTTTCCATGATAATCTCCATTCCATAAATATTTTAGAAAGTGTATACAGTGTTTATTTAAAATATATAAACACAATAGTATTAATACTTTAAATTTTATTATATCATAGCATAATATGCAAATGCAAAAAAATGTGAAATTTCATCAGACAACCTATACAAAGTGTAAAATATATTGCACATTGAGATAAAAATGTTAAAATATCAAATGCAAAGGTTCTAAGTTATGCTTTTTTGGCGTAACTATACAATACAGCCGGCTGATTTGTGCCGCAGGTATCACAAATCAGCATTTATTGCAGCGCCAGATCAGACATTTGGTCTGCGATTTCTCTGGTATTAAAAATGCCTGCGGAATGGAGATAGTGTGAAAAATAAGCTCGATAGCTTATTTTATCACAAGTTCATAAGTGAACTG
>URAI01000066.1 GCA_900545725.1 uncultured Eubacterium sp. | reverse complement strand
AATTACCCTATTACCACAAAGGGGCTGTCGCACTAAGAAATTAGTGCGATGCCCCTTTTTTTATGTTAATGTGGTATATAATCTAAAAAAAATAAATCCCAGGCTTCGAAAACCCCTGGGATTTATGGTAAAATATTAGCATGCTACTACATAATAAATTACAAAAAGATTATACGTTAAATCAGAGTGGATATCAACTAAAACTTCCACTTGAATTAGGAACAATTATTCCTAAGAATGATTCTGTGCGGTTACTCAGTCAGTTTGTAGAGGAGATGGATTTGACTGATCTATATTCTACTTATGATAGAATAAATTCTTTATCGCCAAGAACACTTTTGAAGATTGTTTTATACTCTTACATGAATGGTGATTATTCATCCCGTTTTATGGAATTTAGAAATATCAAAATAAAAATTTTTAAAACCTATATAGGTTTATTAAAGTACGCCAATTTTTGGAACAGCCCATTCATTTTAATAAATAGTAACTTAAAAATCGCATTTTTATAGGAAAAAGAGGCTGGTACCTTAACGATTTTCAATCGTTAAAGCGACAGCCCCGAAATAATTACGGTTTTATTTATTAGATTTCATACCTGTATATAATTGATAGTATTTACCCTTTTCTTCAATGAGGTCATCGTGACTGCCTCGTTCAATAATATTGCCCTGTTCAAGAACCATAATACAATCACTGTTTTTTACAGTAGAAAGTCTGTGAGCAATAACGAATGTAGTTCTTCCCTTCATAAGACCATCCATACCTTTTTGTACAAGTTCTTCTGTACGTGTATCAATACTTGAAGTTGCCTCATCAAGGATAAGAACAGGTGGGTCAGCTACAGCGGCTCTTGCTATTGCAATAAGCTGCCTTTGTCCTTGTGAAAGATTAGCTCCGTCACCAGTAAGAAAAGTATTATAACCATCTGGAAGGTGTTCTATAAATCCATTAGCATTAGCAAGTTTTGCAGCCGCAATACATTCTTCATCAGTTGCATTAAGACGTCCATATCTGATGTTATCCATAACAGTTCCTGTAAAAAGGTGGGTATCCTGCAATACAATACCAAGACTTCGTCTTAAATCAGCTTTTTTAATTGTACCTATATCTATTCCATCATATTTAATTGAACCGTTCTGGATATCATAGAAACGGTTGATGAGATTAGTTATAGTAGTTTTACCTGCGCCTGTACTTCCGACAAACGCAATCTTTTGTCCTTCATGTGCAAAAAGATTAATATTATGCAGAACCATTTTTTCATCTGTATAACCAAAGTCTACATCTTTAAATACAATATCACCGCGAAGTTCTTCAAAAGTTGTTTCGCCGGTAGAAGGGTTAATGTCTTTCCATGCCCATTTTCCGGTATGCTTATCAATTTCAGTTATATGTCCATCTTTATCAATGCTGGCATCGACAAGAGTTACATGACCTTCATCAGTTTCAGGTATTTCGTCTAAGATGGTAAATATTCTGTCGATACCGGCCTGAGCCATGATGACACTGTTAAGCTGCTGGCTTATCTGTCCAAATGGCTGGTTAAAACTCTTATTTAATGTAAGAAATGATATAAGAGTTCCGATTGTAAGACCTGCATATCCATTTAAAGCAAGAGTAGCACCGGCTATTGCACATAATACATAGCTTACGTTACCAAGCTGTACAATTACAGGCATAAGGATGTTGGCATACCCATTGGCTTTATCTGAACTGTCCCTTAACTGTTCATTCTTTTTCCGGAAGTCTTTAAGACTTTCTTCTTCATGGCAGAATACCTTGATAACCTTCTGACCGCCCATCATTTCTTCGATATAACCATTTACCTCACCAAGGTGCTGCTGCTGTCTTGCAAAGTATTTACCTGATTTGCCTGCAATAATCCGGGTTGAAAAAAACATTACAATAACCATTGCAACTGTAAGTATAGTAAGCGGAATATTAAGTATAATCATGCTTACGAATACACTTATAATTGATATAAAGCTGTTTAAAAGTTGTGGAAGACTTATTCCTACAAACTGTCTTAACGTATCAGTATCATTTGTATATACAGACATGATATCACCATGTGCATGTGTATCAAAATATTTAATAGGAAGTGATTCCATATGTGTAAATAATTGTGTACGGACTTTACGCATTGTTCCCTGACCGACATTTACCATAATGCGGTTGTATGCAAATGAACATATAAGACCTATGCCATATATGCCGGCCATAGTCAAAAGAGCGTGTATTAATGGTGCAAAATCAGGAGAATCGCTGCTTATGAGTGGTGTGATATAGTCATCAATGAGTGTCTGTAAAAATAATGTTCCTTTAACAGTGGCAAGAGCAGAGCCAAGAATACCCAGTAATACAAAAAGAAGGTGCCATTTGTATTCGGAAAATAATAATTGGAATATTTTTTTCATACCATTTGATTTATAAACATTTTTAGTTTTCATCAAAATCACCGCCTCCTTTAGTCTGTCCTTCATAAATTTCACGATAGATATCATTAGTATTTATTAGTTCATCGTGTGGACCCATAGCCTGTATCTTACCATCATCTAATACTATTATTCTGTCTGCATCCTGAATACTTGATATTCTCTGTGCAATTATGAATTTAGTAGTTCCTGGAATTTCTTCCTTGAATGATTTACGGATTTTACTGTCGGTGGCTGTATCAACAGCACTTGTAGAATCATCAAGAATAAGCACCTTAGGTTTTTTAAGAAGTGCCCGTGCAATACACAGACGCTGCTTCTGACCGCCTGAAACATTATTTCCACCCTGTTCAATATGTGTATAATATTTTTTAGGAAATCTTTCAATAAATTCATCAGCACATGCAGCCTTACATGCCTGTATACATTCCTCTTCCGTGGCATTTTCATTGCCCCATCTTAAGTTATCAATAATTGAACCGGTGAAAAGCTCATTTTTTTGAAGAACAACTGAAACTTCATTACGAAGTGCTTCAAGATCATAAGTCCTTACATCCTTGCCTCCGACCTTAACACAGCCTTCTGATACGTCATAAAGACGGCTTATAAGATTGACAAGACTTGACTTCGAGCTTCCTGTTCCACCGATAATACCAATTGTTTCACCCGATGCAACATCAAAATTAATATCTGAAAGAACATAGTTAGTACTTCCGTTTTGATAAGAAAAATTAACATGTTCAAAGGATACACGTCCATCCGGAATAACTGTATCGGCATTTTGGGGGCTTACAAGGTCAGCCTTTTCGTTTATAACCTCTGCAATACGTTTTGCACTTGCGATACTTATTGTAATCATTACAAATGCCATGGAAAGCATCATAAGGCTCATTAATATACTCATTACATAGGTGAAAAGACTTGTAAGTTCACCGGTTGTAAGTGTTCCACCAACGATAAATTTAGCACCAAGCCATGAAATGGCAAGAATACATCCATACATGGAAGCCATCATTGAAGGATTATTAAAGGCAAGATAGCTTTCAGCCTTTACAAATAAGCGGTAAAGGTTATTTACTGCTTTTTCAAATTTTTTATTTTCAAAATCTTCCCTGACAAATGATTTTACAACTCGCATGCCTGTAATATTTTCCTGTACGCTGGCATTAAGGTCATCATATTTTTTAAATACATCATTAAATACGGGCATAGCCTTATATATTACGGTTCCAAGACAAATTGTGAGGAAAATAATTGCAATAAGGAATACAACACTTATCTGTGGACATATTGATACAGCCATAATCATTGCAAGAATAAGTGAAAATGGAGCTCGTATACACATTCTTATAATCATCTGATATGCATTCTGGACATTGGTTACATCGGTTGTAAGACGTGTTACAAGTCCGGCTGTTGAATATTTATCGATATTGGAAAATGAAAATGTCTGTATATTGCTATACATTGCATCTCTTAGATTACATGCAAAGCCGGTTGATGCTTTAGCTGCAAATTTACCGGCAAGATAACCGCACGTAAGACTTATGGCAGCCGTAAGAAGCATTATTATTCCATATGTATATACATGTGATATATTCTGTTTTGCAATACCATCATCTATAATTGATGCCATAAGGATTGGAATTGCAATTTCCATAAATACTTCAAGCATAGCAAAAAACATAGTAAGAAAAGAAGCTTTTTTATATTGTTTTATCTGTTTTATTAATGTTTTGAGCATAATTATTTCCTTTCTGAATATTTTTTTTAATTTTCTGAAGCAGCTTTAGTAGTACCTGTTGTTCTTCAAAGGATATACCGTAAAGAAGCTGTGTATTAGTCTCAAGGGTTGTCTTTGTAATATATGAATGAAATTCATTTTCCTTGGGCGTTACAAATACACGACGTATACGCTTATCGTTCTCATCAGCAGATGTTGTGATAAGACCTTTTTCTTTGAGATTGTTAAGTACGCCGACTACGGTAGGATGAGATACTTCAAAATGATTTTCAATATCCTTTTGAGAGGTTAGAAGTCCATTCTCCTGACGAAATTTTACATAACCTAATATACGCACCTGTGATAACGTTATTCCCCATGCTTTTAAATCGTTATTACACTTTTTGTTGATATCTTCACTTATTTTTTTAATAAGAAGTGAAATATCATTATCTTCGTGTTCCAATAGAATCCTCCAATCTTGATATTGTCGTAATTACTTTTTATAGTGACAATATACTTTGCTAAAAATATTGTTACCATTATAAAATAAGAAATATATATAGCTGCAATTTATTATAAGATATTAAATTGCAGATGCGGGATAAGATGGTAATATTCATTACGCTTTAAACAGTTATTTCTGACAATGTGTAGGTAACTACATGTAGCTTCCGACATATTTAATCATAAATAAAATTAAAAGTCAATATATGCATGGAAATATTGTTAAAAAAGATGTATAATAAACATATATTTAAACATATTTGAAAGGGGATAAGGTTATGGCAAAGAGAAATACAAGAGCTTTAAGACAGGAGATTAAAAGAATAGAGACAGCAAAGGCAGAGGCTATGAAGCTTGAGACAACGAAGGAAGAACCTAAAAGACTTGCTACAACGAAGGCAGAGCCTGTTGTAAAGATGATTGAAACAATGAAAAATTCAGGTAATGCCAAGGTGTATTTACAGTATGACGGCAAAGAAGTAGATATATCAGCAGTTATTAAAAAGCTTGAAGCATCTGTAGATCCACAGGAAGAATTAAGAATATATATAAAGCCTGAGGATGATAAGATATATTATGTATGTGCTGATAAGACTGGTGATATTAGTATGTAATATCAATAACAGATTAGTTAATATATAACATTTTATATTAAAAAAATAACAAGTCTTATATAAATAATATCAGGTTTTATATAAAATAATATCAGGTCTTGACAGTGAAAATGTAATATGATAGACTTGCGTTTGGTTATATTATAAATAATAAAGACAGTTCGTTTGTACCATCCTGTCTATAAATAAAACCAGGGCTGATTAATGGATTATAATTTTCGTTTATTTATGCCGGGTAGAGATATCCGGCGTTTTTATTTACCCAGGCTGTGGAAGAAGTTTTGTACTTTCGTGGTGGAGTGAGTTCTGAACATTCATAGGAATCAGTTGGCTGACATATAAAATATTAGCAGCCGTCCAGATATCTTTTTACAGTATATATGGTTTGCTTTATAGATATGATTTTATGAATATAGAAATGTCTTTTGTGATAATCATCACAATATTTATTCCAACAGAATGTATTATTTATTTTATTAAAGAATTAATAATTAAAAAATTAGTTAAAGCAATGATTTAATGAATGATTAATTATTAAAGTAGAAATGGAGATTATATGTATATTTTAAAGACAGAAAGCAGTTTTGATTCGGCACATTTTTTATCCGGATATGAAGGAAAGTGTTCCAATCTTCACGGACACAGATGGAGAATTGTGCTTGAGGTAATGACAGAGACGTTATCAACGGATAAGCAGCATAATGGAATGTATGTTGATTTTGGTGATCTAAAAAGAGACCTTAAGGCTAAGGCAGATGAACTTGACCATTGTATGATTATTGAGAAAGGGTCGTTAAAAGAGAA
This sequence comes from uncultured Eubacterium sp., assembly GCA_900545725.1. Classification (GTDB taxonomy): domain Bacteria; phylum Bacillota; class Clostridia; order Lachnospirales; family Lachnospiraceae; genus Lachnospira. The sequence continues at coordinate 7,193 of URAI01000066.1, read as the reverse complement.
TACAATAGCAGCCCTTAGGGAAGAAAATTTCAGAATACTTGAATTTGACTTCAGGCCGACCGCTGAAAATATGGCTGAATATTTCTATGACGAAATGGGAAAATGCGGTTATAACGTAAAGTCTGTGACAGTATATGAAACACCTAATAATGCGGCAACATATACAGAATAAAGAAATTTAACATATGTCAGGAGTGAAGAAAATGTCCGATTTTTTCAATAATAAATATAAAGTGGCAGAAAAATTTGTTAGTATAAATGGTGAGGGGAAAAGAGCTGGACAGCTTGCAGTATTTGTAAGATTTGCCGGCTGTAATCTTAAATGCCGGTATTGTGATACTATGTGGGCAAATGAACCGGATGCCAGCTTTGATATTATGACTGATGAACAGATTCTTTCTTATATCTTAGATACAAAGGTTAAGAATGTTACTCTGACAGGAGGAGAACCACTGCTTCAGAATAATATCTCGGGACTTATTACACTGCTTATAGAGAATGGCATAAGAGTTGAGATTGAAACAAATGGAAGTATTCCAATACAGCCTGTGAGAGACAAGTGTGAATTTTATATCGGTGAGAAGTATAACAATTTAGACACAAGCATATATACTGATGTCAGATTAAAGGAAGTTAAAGACATATTTATGAAAAATGGAATGAAAGTGCTTGATAATCTTTCATTTACTGTTGATTATAAGACGGGCAGCAGTGGCATGGAAAAATTCATGTGTATGTCTAATTTTGCGGATGTTACCCAAAATGATACAGTAAAATTTGTATGTGGAAGCGTTGAGGATTTAAAGACTGCAAAAAGAATTATTGACAGATTCAGGCTTTCACAAAAATGCAGTGTATATTTAAGTCCTGTATTTGGAGATATAAAGCCGGCGGATATGGTAGAATTTATGAAGCAGGAAAATATGAATGATGTCAATCTCCAGATTCAGATGCATAAGGTGATATGGGAGCCGGATGCTAAAGGAGTGTAATGCTTAATTTCTCTATAGGTAGAGGACAATATTGTACCAGTCGGAGCTCAATCTCTGACATAGATATACGCTGTAAGAGGACTGCAAAGGAATGAGGTTTAATGGATAGTATTGTAAATAATATTAATAAGAAAAGAATTGATACGGAAAAAATCGAGTATCACATAAGAAAGATATTAGAGGCACTGGGGGATGACCCACAAAGAGAAGGACTTATTGATACTCCGAAGAGAGTTGCTAAGATGTATGAGGAAGTCTTTGAGGGAATGAATTACACTAACCATGAGATTGCACAGATGTTTGATAAAACATTTGAAGAGGATATAAAGACAGACAGTAAGGATATGGTGGTTGTAAAGGATATAGATATATTCAGTTATTGTGAACACCATATGGCACTTATGTATGATTGTAAGGTTACGGTTGCGTATATTCCAAATGGAAAGGTGATTGGACTTAGCAAGATTGCAAGAGTTGCAGATATGGTATCAAAGAGACTTCAGTTACAGGAGAGGATAGGTTCAGATATCGCAGATATCATAAGTGAGATTACAGGTTCACAGGATGTGGCAGTTATGATAGAGGGTTGTCATAGCTGTATGACAGCAAGAGGGATTAAGAAAAATAATTCTAAAACATATACAAGAACATTAAGAGGGAGATTTAAAGATGAAAGCAATGGTTTTATTAAGTGGTGGAATTGATAGTACAACATGCCTTGGAATAGCAGTCGATAAGTATGGTAAAGAAAATGTAATTGCATTATCAGTATTTTATGGACAAAAACATGACAAAGAGATTAAAGCATCACAGGATGTTGCAAAATATTATGGAGTTGAACATTTATATCTTGACCTTGAAAAGATATTCCAGTATAGTGACTGTTCGCTTTTAGCACATTCTGATAAAGATATTCCAGAGGAAGCCTATTCAGAGCAGATTAAAAAGACAGGTGGAACTCCTGTATCAACTTATGTTCCGTTCAGAAATGGTCTGTTTTTATCAAGTGCAGCAAGCATTGCATTATCTAAGGATTGTGACGTTATATATTATGGTGCGCATAGTGACGATGCAGCAGGATGTGCTTATCCTGACTGTAGCGATGAATTTAACAAAGCTATTAATGAGGCAATATACTTAGGCAGTGGTAAGCAGCTTAAGGTTGCTGCACCATTTATTAATAAGACAAAAGCAGAAGTTGTAAAAATAGGAATTGACCTTAAAGTACCGTATGAATATACATGGAGCTGCTACGAGGGCGAAGATAAACCATGTGGAAAATGTGGTACATGCATAGACCGGGCAGAAGCTTTCAGGTTAAATGGAGTAAAAGACCCTGCATTAGAAAATGCCTGAGGAATGAGTATTTGTGTTAAAATAAGGATAATAGGATTATTTATAAAAGTTCACATATGGACTGGTTGATATAGAAAGAGGTTAATATGACAGGAAGAAATAGTGAAGAGACAAAGGGAATTACATTACTTGGAAATCAGGGAACGGAATATGCAGATGATTATGCGCCGGAGGTACTTGAAACATTTGTCAATAAACATATGGATAATGATTATTTTGTAAAATTTAACTGTCCTGAATTTACAAGCCTGTGTCCTATAACAGGACAGCCTGATTTTGCAACAATTACAATATCATATGTTCCTGATGTAAAGATGGTTGAGAGCAAATCATTAAAGCTGTATTTATTTAGTTTTAGAAATCATGGTGATTTTCATGAGGATTGTGTTAATATTATTATGAAGGATCTTATAAAGCTTATGGAGCCTAAGTATATCGAGGTATGGGGGAAGTTTACACCGCGCGGCGGCATTTCAATTGACCCATATTGTAATTATGGCAGACCGGGAACTAAGTGGGAGCAGATAGCATTTAACAGAATGGCTAATCATGATATGTATCCAGAAAAGATTGATAACAGATAGGATATTTTGTAAAGAGGATAAAATAATGAGAGTATTTTTGGCAGGAGATTCATTGGTACAGGATTATACAGATGAGGAATTTATAGCAGGCTGGGGACAGTTTTTAAAGCAGGCAGTAAGCAAAGACTGTGAAGTAATTAACATGGCTAAGGGTGGAAGAAGCTCAAGGCTGTTTATTAATGAAGGAAGATTTGATGAGATTGATAAGAATATTCAAAAAGGTGACTACCTTTTTATAGAATTTTGTCATAATGATGATAATTCCAAGGGATATAAGACTATGTTTAACCGCCTTGTAAGTACAGGTAAGGCAGATGAGAATGGCAGATATCCGTTAATACCTGGTGAGCTTGTAGATAAGACGTATATACCAGAGGAATATTTAAAGCAATTGTATGCTGATGAGTCAATAAAAGATAAGCAGGCGGTAATAGACAGTGTACTTAATATGTTTAAACAATATCCTCATGATAAGTATTATCCATATTCAGAGGATGGAAGCAAGGGAACATACAAGTGGTTTTTGAAACAATATGTTGATATGGCAAGAGAGCATGAAGCAGTTCCGGTTATAGTTACCGCAGTGGCAAGAACTGTATTTGATAATAATGGAAAATTAAAAGATGGAGCAGGTCTGCATGGAGGTGATAACTTCTGTTATATCAGGGCGGCAAGGCAGCTTGCCAGTGAGTGTAATGCAGTATTACTGGATTTATTTGAAGCATCAAAGACACTTTTTGAAAAGGTAGGAAAAGAAAATATCCATTATCTTATGTCGATAAAACAGGGAATTAATAAAGGAAAGTGGCCTGAAGATTTTGATAAGGAGATGCTGAAGAAAGAAACTGTATCAGAGGATACACATCTTAATAAATATGGAGCATATCTTATTACAAATGAACTTGTAAGGCTGATAATGGATTGTAATAATAGAGAACTTGATGCATTAAAGAAGAATATGACAGGAACAATACAGCCGGTAGAACCACCTGAAAAACTACAATTAAAGTAAATATGTATATCGTTACTGCCATATACCGTTTTTAACAAATCTCAATTTTTAATAGTACTTACGACCATTAGATGACATATTCTATCATAGCCAAACTGAACCTTACGTCTTACAAAACAGCTTAATATATTTAAAGCAAAATATGCAGCAATTGCAAGAAGTATGGAAATACCTATGATAGCAGCCAGTTGTAGTCGTGAATTGGATATACTTTCCATATAATTGATAAGTGTAGTGCTGTATATAAGACTCGGCAGCAGAAGAAGATATAGTATTGCGTTTCTTATGACAAGCATGTGAAAAGGAGCTTTCATATTATCCTCATTGACAATTCTTATTTTTACAATGAATTTTCCTAATGTATATCCACTGAAAATAACCGTTGTAATTGTAAAATATATAAATGCAATAAATGGTATTATAAGCCCATGTGCATATGATGGAATTACATCGGATAATGCAGTCTTTTTAATTAAGAATAAATAACATATTCCAATTATTACTGAATCAAAAGCTAATGCTATCATTCTTCTGAATATTGATACATGTGTGCCTTTTTCATAGGACATATCATCGAGTCTTTTCCTGTCAGGAAGCATAAATAAAAGCAGCGGAGTACATATATAACCTATAAATCCACCAAGGGTATTACAAATAAGGTCGTCAACTTCAAAATAGCGGTAAGGATACGGATATATTCCATAGAGTCCGCTTAATTGTGTCATTTCAAAAAACAGGCTGTATAGAAATGAAAGTATAATAACCTGATACCATTTTCTGTTAAAATAATAACGAAGATATACGCCAAATGGAAATAGTAAAAGGATATTAAAAAATATCTGTAAAAAATACTCGTTTTTGAGTGAAGAAAAGTATGTTGACGGATCTGAAAACACTATTCCACTTGTGTCAACCCAGCTTCTTAATGCATCAAATGGAGTAAGAAGCACACTTGCTGTATCAGGTGTTACAGAATCAATGGGTGGGAGTGGAAGTATAGTCATAAAATAAGACGTCATCATATAAAAAATAAAAGTATAGACGATAGCTACACGTAAAAGAAGTATAGAGCCGTATTTTCTATATTGAAATATAATATATGGCAATGTAAAAAGCGCTGCAAGAAATGGAAAAACATAACATGCCGATAAAATAGGTTTTAAATATATTCCAAGTTCCATAATAATCTCCATTTCTTTTTATGAAATCATTTTATAATACTTAGTAAGTTATCTATTAAATATTATCATTTAACACCAATTGTGTCAAATTTTGTAAAAGTGTTTTTGACCGGCATACTTTTATATGATAAAATAAAACAGCTTGTTTATTATATATATACAGATAAACTGTATATAGTATGAAAAATAAAGAAGACTAAACAAAGAGTTTTTAATAAGATTTACAAATAATATAGAAATGAGGGTTATTAATGGACGTACAATTTTCAACAGATAGTGTAGTCTTAAGGGAATATCTTTTACATAACAGACTTATATGTGATGGTGCGATGGGAACATATTATTCGGTAAAATATGATAAACAGAGTATACCAGAACTTGATAATACAGCTTGTCCTGAAAATATTAAAGAAATTCATAAAGAATATATTCAGGCAGGAGCAAGACTGATAAGAACAAATACATTTGCAAGTAATACATCAATTCTTAACTGTAAGATGGATGAAGTAATCGACAATATTTCACATGCCTGTGATATTGCAAAGGAGGCTGCGTCTAATAAAGCATATATTGCAGGAGATATCGGACCTGTAGGTTATAATAATAATAGTCAGGATATTACTGATGAATACATAAAAATAGCTGATGTATTTATACGAAATAAGGTGGATGCCATTATATTTGAAACATTTCCTGCACTGGATGATATACTGCCTGCAATACATCATATAAAAAATAATTCAGATATATTTGTTATTGTACAATTTGCTGTGAACCAGTTTGGATATAGTAATGCCGGACGTAGTGCAAGAAGATTGTTGCAGGATGCACTTGAAGAGTCTGGAATTGATGCAGCTGGTTTTAACTGTGGAGTTGGTCCGGGGCACATGTATACAATATTATCACAGATGGATCTGTGTACCGATAAATATATCACATCCCTGCCTAATTCAGGTTATCCACAAAATGTAGGCAACAGAATGATGTTTTTGAATAATAATAAGGACTATTTTGCTGATAAAATATGTGATATAGCCGGACTTGGAGTAGATATTATAGGTGGATGTTGTGGTACAACCCCTGAATACATTAAAAATATTTCACAGACAATTGATACTGCAAGGGAAAAACAAAATTCTGTAACCGGCATGACGGAAAGTGATATCAAGCCTGTAATAAATAATGCATTTTATAAAGATAAAAAATCAGGGCAAAAGCTTATAGCTGTTGAACTTGCACCACCATTTGGAAGTGATGACAATAAACTTATGGAGGCAGCACATTCACTTAAAAAAAGTGGAGTTGATGTACTTACATTTCCGGATTCACCATCAGGAAGAACCAGAGCTGATGCAATACTTATGGCTGAAAAGGTAGAGAGGGAGACGGGAATATGTGTAATGCCACATTTGTGCTGTCGTGATAAAAATGCAATTGCAATACGTTCACAGCTCTTAGGAGCACATATTAATAATATTAATAATTTTCTTGTGGTGACAGGAGATCCTATTCCATCAGTGATGAGACAGTCTGTCAAGTCGGTATTTAACTTTGATTCTGTGGGTCTTATGAAAATTATTGCGGATATGAATGAGGAGCAGTTTAAGGAGTCGCCACTTGTCTATGGCGGAGCTATTAATCATACAAGAAAGAATATTGATGTAGAGATTAACAGAGTAAAGAAAAAAATGGCTGCGGGAGCAACATTTTTCTTTACACAGCCTGCATTTACCGGGATTGACGTAGACAGGATAAGACATATAAAAAATGAAACCGGTGCGACAATTTTATGCGGAATAATGCCACTTGTAAGTTATAAAAATGCACTGTTTATGAAAAATGAGATGACAGGAATTAATATAACAGATGAAGTTATTGCAAGATATGACAAGGAAGCAGATAAAAAGCAGGGTGAAGCTGTTGGTATACAGATAGCAAAAGAGATAATTGATTTGACAAAAGACTTTGTTGATGGATATTATTTTTCATTTCCATTTAACAGAGTGTATATGCTGGAGAGTATTTTAAATTGAGATTTGTTGAAATGGGGGTGTAGTTGGGAAGTGGC
>URAI01000065.1 GCA_900545725.1 uncultured Eubacterium sp. | reverse complement strand
TTGTAGATCAAATTGAAACTTTGGAAGATGATCATCATGTTCGTAGAAATTTAAATTTAACGTATGCTGTAAGAGATGGAATTATTTCTCATTGTGGAGAAATGAATCAAAAAGCAATTATTAAAAGGAATGAATCTATTGATTTAAAAGATTACTTATATCCTGGGCAATACAATCCTTATACTTGGGAAGGCTGTGTTGTTAAAATGTCAGATAAAATTGCTTATCTTGCTAGGGATATTGAAGATGCTTTACGATTAAATATTATTGATGAACAGCTTGTAGAAGATTTAAGAAATCATCTAAATCAATTAACAAACTCTCATTTTGATGCTATTAATAATGGAACAATTGTTAATTATTTTATATTAGATGTTTGTCAAAATTCTTCTATAGAGAAAGGAATATGCTTATCAGATGAAGCTTTTGAAGTCATGAAGTATATTATGAAATTCAATTATCAAAATATTTATCTAATTGATCGTATAGAAGTCCACACAAATTATGTACAACTTATTTTAAATTCTATTTTTCAATTTTTATATAAATATGATAAGCATGTCCGTGGAAATAAATATGGTAGGACAGAAGAAATCTATGAATGTGAAGATTGCACCAATTGCCCTTACAAAGGTGAATGTTGCAAGAGAACATCAGGAAATCGCACTGCCAGATTGAATAGAGAATTAACAGCAATTTACCATGAAGTAATAGACAATCTTGAATCTGTACACGGTGCACTTCTTAGGATGAATCGAAGTATTCAGGCCGAAGGAACGTTTGGAGTAATCAAGTGGGACAGAACTTATAAAAGGCTATTTAGACGTGGCGAAAAAGCCGTTATTTTGGAATTTACATTAATTTCGTGTGGTTTTAACCTGTACAAATACCATAATAAGATAAATCGTCAGACACTAGCTTCCTGATAAAAAGAAGTTAAATATGATGAAAATGCTCATTTTACGATGAGTCTATTCAAGTACTCTAAAATTCACAGTTTTCCGTAGTTTTGAAGATAAAGACAGACATCTGCCCACTCTCGTGAACAGATGCCATATCTTATAGCTGTTTTTTTACAGCCCCTTTTTTATATAATTATTCTTCCGGCAGCTTTATAAGAACAAGCTCAATTCTGTTAGAGGAAGCTCTTTCGATTTTAAAATGAACATTATCAATATCAAACTGTTCTCCGATATCAGGAAAACGGTCAAGCTTCTCAATAATAAATCCACCAATGGAATCATTATCTTGCGATGTAAATTTAAGATTAAGAGAATCGTTAAGGTCATCAAGCTTATATGAACCATCAACAAGATATGAGTAATGTCCGACTTTGATAAAAGGGTCGGTCTCATCTGTATCATATTCATCACGGATTTCCCCTACTATTTCTTCAAGCAGATCCTCTGTAGTAATCATACCGGCAGTTGAACCATATTCATCCAGTACAATACTTATGCTGTGAGAGCTTCTTTGCATTACATTAAATAATTCAGATGTATTTTTATGCTCATATGTAAAGAAAGGCTTTCGCATAATAGAGCGGATATTAAAGTCATTATGTTGTGAGAGTATAAGATCCTTGATATTAAGTATACCGATTACATTATCAGGATTACCCTCATAGATAGGTATTCGTGTATACTTTGTCTCTCTGAATAATTCGATAATATCATCATAGCCTGTATTAACATCCGCAAGCGTCATATCTATTCTAGGAATCATTACATCTTTGGCTTCAGTATCACCAAAATCAAATAGATTGTTGATTATCTTCTTTTCATTGGATTCAATTACACCGTCTTCATGGCTTACCTGAACGAAAGTTCTTAATTCTTCTTCAGTAATTTTATTATGCTTGTTGTTTGCATCTACATGAATAAGCTTAAGTATGACACCTGACAGCTTATCAATTATAAATATTACAGGTGTAAATATAAACATAATAAAATAAACAACCGGTGCATATACCAGTGCAAACTTTTCAGCATATATGGTTGCAGTGGTCTTAGGTGTAATCTCACCGAATATAAGTACCAGAACAGTCATAACACCTGTTGCGATACCTGTTGCATAACTTCCCCACAAACGTATGGTAAGAGATGTCATAAGAGCAGAGGCTGATATATTAACAATGTTATTACCAATAAGGATAGCACTAAGCATCTTGCCTGAATTGTCAATAATCTTTCCAACTGTAATGGCTCTTTTGTTACCATCTTCAATAAGAGAACGTATTTTTATCTTATTGACCATCGTAAATGCAGTTTCTGCTGATGAGAAGAATGCCGATAATAAAAGTAAAATAATAATAATAATAATTTGTGCGATACTGTCCGTATCCAAAAAAAATCACTCCTTTTTTATAATATTGATATCATGTCTTAAATATAATAATACCAGACATGATATAGTAATGATACAATTTTACTAAAAGGTCATGGATATGTCAAATAATTTTCAGAAAATGGTTATATAATAAAAAGATAATTCATAAAATAAAGAGTAGATAATAATGATGTTAATATTTTAAAAACTAATATTGTAAATATGATTGGGAGGATATATGTCAGTAAAAATATTGAACTTTTTAAAGACAATGGTTATTGCATATGCTGTGACAGGCATTATGCTGGTGATATTATCATTTGCACTGTATAAGGCAGGTTTATCTGAATGGCAGGTTTCGGCAGGAATAATAGTTACATATGCTGTATCGGCATTTATAGGCGGTTATATTATTGCAAAGTCAGAAAGAAGCAGAAGACTTTTTTGGGGGATTGGATTTGGAATAATATACTTTGCAATATTAATGCTTGTATCACTTGCTTTGTCAGGTGGTGTGGCAATTGATAAAGCAGCGGTAATAAGAAGTGCTGTTATCTGTATATGTGCAGGTGCAATAGGTGCTTTTGCAACACCTGTTCCAAAAGATTGATTTATAATATATAAAAAATAAAAAATTCGACATTTTTAAAATAAAAAAAGGAAATACATAAAATACATAGAATATATTAATTGGAACCCTTTTTTAGGGAAACTGATTATTGTATTTAATGGAAGTTGGAGCGTATGTATTCAAGTGATGTTATAGAGGAAGTAGTATCAAGAAATGACATAGTAGATGTTATTTCCAATTATGTAAGGCTTAAGAGGTCGGGAAGTTCATATGTCGGTCTGTGTCCATTTCATAATGAAAAGTCTCCGTCTTTTTCTGTATCACAAAGTAAGCAGCTTTATCACTGCTTTGGATGCGGGGCAGGTGGTAATGTTATAACATTTGTAATGGAATATGAGAATATGACATTTCTGGAGGCTGTAAAGATGTTAGGTGAAAGGGCAGGAATGACACTTGAAGAGACATCTTATTCGGAAGAGGAAAAAAAGAACAGAGATATTAAGACAAGACTTTTGGAAGTTAATAAGATAGCGGCAACATATTATTATCACAGTCTTAAAAGTGAAAATGGAAGGATAGGACTTGAATATTTTGCAAAGAGAGGTCTTGATGGCGCAACTATCAACAAATTCGGGCTGGGATATGCAGGGCAGTCGGGTAATGAACTGTACAGATATCTTAAAGAAAAAGGATATGATGATGAGCTGTTAAAGGAATCGGGATTGTTTACATATGAGCGTGGTATACATGATAAGTTCTGGAACAGGGTCATGTTTCCTATTATGGATATTAATAACAAAGTTATCGGTTTTGGCGGAAGAGTCATGGGAGATGCAAAGCCTAAGTATCTTAACTCACCAGAGACAAGACTGTTTGATAAGAGCAGGAATCTTTATGGGCTTAATATTGCAAGAACTTCAAGAAAACCCAATATGATTATTTGTGAAGGGTATATGGATGTTATATCACTACACAGAGCAGGCTTTAACCAGGCGGTTGCAAGTCTTGGTACTGCACTTACACCGGGACAGGCTTCCATAATGAAAAGATATACAGATAATGTGCTTATAACTTATGATAGTGATGAGGCGGGAACTAAGGCAGCATTAAGAGCTATTCCAATACTTAAAGAGGCAGGTCTGTCAACAAAGGTTATCAATATGAAGCCATATAAGGATCCGGATGAATTTATAAAAGCTCTCGGGGCAGAAGCATTTCAGGAAAGAATTGATAAAGCACAGAACAGTTTTATGTATGAAATCAGCACAATTGAGAAAAAATATGATAAGACAGACCCAGAGCAGCAGACAGCATTTGAAAAAGAAGTTGCAATGAAACTGATAACATTTTCACAAAGACTCGAGCGTGAAAATTATATGAAAGCTGTATGTACGGAATTTTCAATACCATATGATGGAATGAGAGAACTGGTAGCATCTATAGGAAACCACAGTGGAATAATCACAAGAAAGCCACAGGCAGCACCTAAAAAACAGATAAAAAAGCGTGAGAGTGGAATCAGACAGGCAGAAAAGATATTGCTTACATGGATGATTGATGATATTGATATATTCAGTAAGGTTAAGATGTATATAACTCCTTCGGATTTTCTTGACCCACTGTTAAGGGATGTTGCTGACAAGCTTTATGCACAGTTTGATGAAGGCAATGTTAATCCGGCAGCGATTATTAATACATACGCAACGGAAGAAGAGCATAGTGAGGTGGCGGCATTATTTAGTGCTGAACTGGATGCCGGGCTGAGCCATAATGAAAGACAGAAGGCACTTAATGATACTGTTATGAAGATTAAGAATAACAGTATAGAATATCAGATGGATTGTGCTACGCAGTCAAAAGATTCAAAGAGGGTTCAGGAGCTTCTCATGGAGCAGATTAACCTTAAAAAGATAAATATAGAAATATAATTTTTAATGATGTAATTGCATAATAATTTGTAATGCATTACTTATAGACAATTGGGCTGAAGCTCAAAAGACACTTATATGAAGAATGAAGATGGAAGGATGGACCAGATAATGGCAAAGAGAGTCGAAGATTTTGAAGAAGATGTAATTAATCAGGAAGCAAAGACAGCAAAGAGACAGACTAAGAAGGGCAAAGCAGAAGCTGAGACACAGGAACTTACAGAAGAAGCAAAGGCTGAGTTAATTGCAGCTAAGTTCGATGAAAAATGTAAGTCATTATTGCAGATAGCAAAGAAGAAGAAAAATGTTCTCGATTACGAAGAGATTATGAAGGCATTTGCAGATACTGATTTTGAAGCAGATAAGATGGAAAAGGTATTTGAATTTCTTGAAAATAATAATGTAGATGTTAAGATGCCGGATGAAGATGAAGATGATGATGAGATAATTCTTGATGATGAAGATGATATTGATATTGAAAAGATTGATCTTTCCGTACCGGATGGTGTAGGTCTTGAAGATCCTGTAAGAATGTATCTTAAGGAGATTGGTAAAGTGCCTCTTCTTAGTGCTGATGAAGAGATTACATTTGCTAAAAAAATGGAGCTTGGTGCTGCCATGAAGAAGCAGATGGAGGAAAATATCGAAGCTTTCAGAGCATTAAGTCCACAAGAACAAAAAGAATATAAAAAAGCAATCGATCAGGGAGAGATGGCTAAAAAAAGATTAGCTGAGGCTAACTTACGTCTTGTTGTAAGTATTGCAAAAAGATATGTAGGAAGAGGAATGTTATTCTTAGACCTTATACAGGAAGGTAATCTCGGTCTTATTAAGGCTGTTGAAAAGTTTGATTACAGAAAGGGATATAAATTCAGTACCTATGCTACATGGTGGATAAGACAGGCTATTACAAGAGCTATTGCTGATCAGGCAAGAACTATAAGAATACCGGTTCATATGGTTGAAACCATTAATAAGCTTGTAAGAGTATCAAGACAGCTCCTTCAGGAATTAGGAAGAGAACCATCACCGGAGGAGATTGCAGCAGCTATGGATATACCGGTTGAAAGAGTAAGAGAGATTCAGAAGATTTCACAGGAACCTGTATCACTTGAAACACCAATCGGTGAAGAAGAAGACAGTCATCTTGGAGATTTTATTCAGGATGATAATGTACCTGTACCGGCAGAGGCTGCAGCTTCAACCTTATTAAAAGAGCAGCTTGTTGAAGTACTTGGAACACTTACAGAAAGAGAGCAGAAGGTATTAAGACTGCGTTTTGGCATGGATGATGGAAGAGCCAGAACACTTGAAGAGGTTGGTAAGGAATTTAATGTAACAAGAGAGCGTATAAGACAGATTGAGGCAAAGGCATTAAGAAAGTTAAGACATCCTAGCAGAAGCCGTAAGCTTAAGGATTATCTTGATTAATCGGGAGTGTGAGATGGATAATTTCAGATTGTCAGAAAGACTTAAGAAGGTTGCAGGACTTATTCATAAAGGAAATACAGTCGCTGATATTGGAACAGACCACGGATATCTGCCAATATATATTATAAAGCAGCATATTTCAGGACATGTAATAGGGATGGATTTACGAAAAGGACCGCTGGACAAAGCAAGACAGAATATTAAACTGTATAATGCAGGTGGTAATACAGGGGAAGGTTATGTTGAATTAAGACTTTCAGATGGTTTGGATAAGTTAAAACCACATGAAGCAGATACGATAACTATATGTGGAATGGGTGGTAAGCTTATACAAAGGATATTAATCAATGGAAGAGATAAGTTTGACTCTGATACACAGATAATTGTTTCTCCGCAGTCTGAACTTGAGGAATTCAGGCAGTTTCTTGACAATGAAGGATATATAACAGATGCTGAATATATGCTTATGGAGGAAGGTCAGTACTATCTTATTATAGAATGTCATATAGCTGGTAATTTGTCAGATAATGCCGTATTACAAAAAAATAATAATTTATGTGATGAGACTGATATAATTAAGAAAAAGACATATTACAGATTTGGAAAAGAATTACTAAATGCACAGGATAGATGTCTGTATGAGTATCTAAAAAGAGAACAAAAGATTAATAAAAATGTATATGATACTGTAAATAGTCTTGAAGCTAATGAAGGAGTAAGACAAAGATTATTGCAGCTTGAAGAGGATAAAAAATGTATTGAATATGCGTTATCATTTTATCAATAAGTTTGGTTCCGTATAGAATAGAGCGGGTAAGAAAGGCGTGATTATATGACTAAGACATTGATACAGTTAGCACAGGAAGAACATTTAAGAAATAATAAAATAGTTGCTGCTGCCAAGATTAATGGTAAGCTTGAGGAATTGACGGACAGCATACCGGATAATGGACAGATAGAAATGGTTACCACGGATACTAAGATAGGAATAGAAACGTATAGAAGAAGTGTATTAATGCTTATGCTTAGTGCGGTACATAATATGTTTCCATCTGATAAAAAAATAAAAGTATCAGTTGAATTTTCTGTAAGCAAGGGTCTTTTTTGCGACATAAAGAGTGATTTTAAGGTTACGGATGAATTTCTTATAAATCTTAAAGAAAAGATGATGGAATATGTTAAAAAAGATCTTCCTATCAATAAGAGAACTTTAAAGACAAGTGAGGCTATGGGGCTTTTTGAAGAATATGGGATGGATGATAAAGCAAAGCTTTTTAAATACAGAACAGATTCATATATAAGTATGTATGAGCTGGATGGTTATAATGATTATTTTTATGGATATATGATGCCGTCTACAGGTGAACTTGGAATATTTGATCTGTTCAGATATAAAGATGGTTTTGTATTACAGCTTCCGGTAAAGGAAGCACCATATGATGTACCGGAATTTGTGCCGCAGAATAAAGTGAGCGATGTGTTAAGTAATTCTACACACTGGGCAGAGATGATGGATATGCATACAGTAGGAGATATCAACCAGCACATAATTGACGGTGATATGAATTCCATGATGCTTGTGCTTGAAGCTAAGAAGCAGCAGGATATAATTAATATAGTTAATCAGATTAAGAGCCGTAACGGTGTTAAGTTTATTATGATTGCAGGTCCGTCTTCATCAGGTAAGACTACATTTTCACATAAGTTATCAATACAGTTAAGAGCAAGCGGATTTAAGCCGCATACGATAGGCGTTGATGACTATTTTGTTGAAAGAACACAGACTCCGAAGGATGAGAATGGCAATTACAATTTTGAGGATATAGAAGCTATAGATATAGAGCTTTTTAACAGACATATGACAGCGCTTTTAAATGGTGAAGAGGTCGATATGCCTACTTTCAACTTTAAGAAGGGCTGTAAGGAATATCTCGGTAACAAGATTAAGATGGGACCTGATGATATTCTTGTCATCGAGGGTATACATTGCCTTAATGATAAATTGTCATATTCACTTCCGGTTGAAAGTAAATTTAAAATATATATAAGTGCACTTACACAGCTTAATATTGATGAGCATAACAGAGTTACTTCAACAGATGTCAGGCTTATAAGAAGAATGGTAAGAGATTCAAGAACAAGAGGTGCCTCACCGACAAGAACACTGGATATGTGGGATTCTGTAAGAAAAGGAGAGGAGAAGAATATCTTTCCTTATCAGGAATGTGCAGACGTGGTTGTCAATTCAGCAATGGCATACGAATTATCAGTATTAAAGCCATATGTTGAGCCCTTGTTATTTTCAGTTACAGAAGATGACCCTGAATATTATGAAGCAAAAAGACTGCTCAAGTTTTTAAAATACTTCCTTGCAAGTGGGGCAGAATTTGTGCCTATTGATTCAGTATTAAGAGAATTTATAGGTGGAGGCTGTTTTAAGATTTAAGTACAATACAAGGAATGACATTAAAAAATACCGTATATAGATTAACACGATATCTATATACGGCATTTTTTATTATGTTATATTAATATAAAGTTTATAATGAGTTAAAGTTTATAAAAGATGCAATATTCTAAGCTTTAAAACTTAGAATGTATTGCGGTAATTTCTTGATGTATCAAATAAATCAGATACATATCCATCTGTTTTGTTACTGATATTATTGCGTACATCTGTCAGCAGGGCGATATATTTTGAAAGAAGTTCGCATATATAATCAGAATTAGCAGCACAAATCTGATCCCACATCTCAGGTGAAGATGCTGCAATACGTGTAGTGTCTTTAAAGCCGCCTGCAGCAAGAAGATGCATGTAGTGGCTGTTATCATCATTATCCATAACAAGTCTTGCAAGAGAAGCAGATATAATATGTGGAACATGACTTATTCCGGCAACGGTATAGTCGTGAAGATTATAATCCATAACCACAGGAACTGCGTTCATGTCATTTACCAGGCTTATATATGCATCAAGCTGCTCTTTTGTAGTTTTTTTGGTAGGTGTAATAACATATTTGGCATTGGTCATTAATGAAGCGGAAGAGTTGGCATAGCCCGTAAGTTCTGAGCCTGCCATAGGATGACCACCGATGAAATTATCTTCCATGCCCAGTTTTGTAACAGTCTGATGAATAGATCCTTTAACACTTCCAACATCTGTAATTATACATGTTGATTTAATAATGGGTTGTAACTGCATTAGATATTGTGAAATGGTAATTACCGGTGTACATAAGAATATGTAGTCACAATCTTTAAAATGTGAATCTGCAGAAGAAGTGATTTCATCTGCAATTCCATCCTGTCTTGCAGGTTCTATTGAACTTAATGTGCGGCTTGTGACAATTATATAGCAGTCAGGGTGTGCAGATTTAATTGCTTTAGCAATAGAACCGCCAATTAATCCGAATCCAACAAATCCTATTTTCATAATAATCTCTATTCTCCATTCCTGTTAAGCTTTTATAAATATACTCAATTTATTATTGTTATGTTGAGCTTTATACATTACTTTAACACTTTAAAGTAAAAAAATAAATGAAAAATGTAATTGTACTTGAAAAAATACATTAAAGGATGTAAAATATATTCAATAAGTAAGTGTGTAAGGTATTATTAACAACAATAATTATGCGACATAAGATGCACGTATATATTCGTATAGGAATATATGGCGGATAAGAATACCAAAACATTATTTTCGTGCATAACATATGTGGGCAGGAACGGAGTGCATATGAAAGAATTGAATACTACAGATATCAGAAATGTTGTAATTTTAGGTGGAAGTGGAAGCGGCAAGACAACTTTAACTGAGGCGGCTGCTTTTGCATCAGGAAAGATTAACAGGCTTGGAAGTGTACTTGATGGTAATACGATAAGTGATTATGACAAACAGGAGAAGAAGAGGGGATTTTCAATAGGATTATCAGTTGTTCCTGTTATGTGGAATGGTTATAAGATTAATTTTCTTGATACTCCGGGTGGAATTGATTTTTCCGGAGAGCGTGAAGCAGCAGCTGAGACAGCAGATGCGGCAGTTATTGTTATTAATGGTAAGCGTGGCATTGATAATGGAACACTTACGGCATGGAAGCTGTGTGATAAGTATAAGCTTCCAAGAATTATTTTTGTTACAGCCATGGATGATGATAATGCAAGTTACAGACAGATTGTTGAAGATCTGACACAGAATTATGGCAATATAATTGCACCATTCCATATGCCGATAAGAAAGGAACAAAGACTTATTGGATATGCAGATATAACGAGAATGAAAGGCAGAAAGTTTGATGGTATAGGTAAGTTTGAGGATATAGATATACCTGATTACTGTATGGACTATCTTAGGAAATATAAAGACATACTTGATGAGGCTGTTGCCTCTGTCGATGAAGACAGCATGAATAAGTTTTTTAATGGTGAAGAATTTACACAGACAGAGATGGATGCCGGACTTAGAACTGACTGTGTAGATGGAAGCATAGTTCCTGTTACTATGGGTTCAGGACTTCATGTACACGGAGTATGTATGCTGATGGATTGTATAACAAGATATATGCCGGCTCCATATGTTATAAAGACGGGTATTAATGTTAAGACTAATGATTTATTTGACTGTTATTATAATAAGAATTCATTCTTGGTTGCCAGAGTATTTAAGACTATATCAGACCCTTATATTGGAAGATATTCACTTGTTAAAGTATATTCAGGTGAATTAAAGCCGGATATGAATATATTTAATGCGGTATGTGATATAGAGCAGAGAATAGGACGAATCTATTATATAAGTGGGTCAGAGGCAGAAAGCACAGACAGGATAATAGCTGGTGACATAGGGGCTGTGCCTAAGCTGAATAATATATTTACTAATGATACGCTGTCAACTAAAGAGGTACCGATTAAGTTTACTGCAACGGAATACGAGACACCTTATACATATAAGAGAATAGTTTCGGATAACAAAGCTGATGAAGATAAGATTACACCGGCTGTAATGAAACTAATAGATGAAGACGTAACCTTAAAGACAATTAATGATAAAGATAATTCACAGCTCCTTATTGCAGGTATTGGAGAACAGCAGTTATCAGTATTTGAGGATAAGCTTAAGGAAAAATATAATCTAAAGATACATCTTGAAGCTCCAAAGATTGCATATAAAGAGACTATATGTTCAGAAGTGACTGTAAGAGGCAGATATAAGAAGCAGTCAGGCGGACATGGTCAGTTTGGAGATGTTGTGATGACATTTGGTCCATCGGGGGATAGAGAACAGTCATATGTTTTTGAGGAAAATATAGTAGGTGGTGCTGTTCCAAAGAATTATTTTTCGGCTGTTGAAAAAGGAGTACAGGAAAGTGTAAGATGTGGATTACTGGCAGGATATCCTGTAGTAGGGGTAAAGGCTGTTCTTACAGATGGTTCATATCATCCGGTAGATTCAAGCGATAATGCATTTAAGATGGCGGCTATGATGGCATTTAAGGAGGCATATTTTAAGGCTGAACCAATTATATTAGAGCCGATAGCAGCAGTTAAGATATATGTACCGTCTAAGTATACAGGTGATGTTATAAGTGATTTAAAGAGCAGACGTGCAAGAGTTATAGGCATGGTTCCACAGGATGATGGGGATTCATATATACAGGCAGATATTCCAATGGAGCTGCTTGACGGATACCTTGCAAGATTACGTTCAATAAGCGGTGGCAGCGGAAGAATTGAATATGAGTTTTCAAGGTATGGTAAGGCACCTGATGATGTTGTAAAGAGATTAGAAGAGGCATATAAGGGCTAAGATTATTTTATCAAATGATTTAAGAAATCTATAATAATTAAGCGTGTTTAACTGATAGGCAGAAAATATGTATTATTTAAAAATTTTATTTATTATGTGTCATAAGAATATGTAAAAGATGGACACATATATAGAGTTTTTGTAGGATAATGCATATTTTCTGCTTTTTGTGTTAGTCAGCTGATATCTATTTACCCAGTAAAGACATTATCTGTGGAAGAAGCTGCTGTTCTTTCGGAGTAAGATTATCTTTAATCTGTTCGATAATAAGAGCAGAGTCTTCTTTTGTAAAGACAATTCCATTCTGTTTAGCTTTCTGGCTTATGGCAAGTATTAATGGGAGCATTTCATCAAAGGATTTACCTGTTGACATTGTTTTGAATTCATTAATTATAAGCTGCTTTCTAAAATCAAGTTCGGACATAGGGTTATTAATTCCTTCATGTTTTTATCTATTTTATTAACAAAATATTATGATTATTCATTATTTGTATTATTAAAGTCAATTTCATCGAGTCTGTTAAGAAAATCATTATATATTTCCTGCTGTTTTGGTGACATCATATTTTTTAAATATGATGAAACAGGAGTGTCTGTAACCGGCGGCATATTAGTATTGTTTTGTGAATTATTATCATCGTTGCTGCTGTGAACATCTTTTTGAACATCTTTTTGAACATTCATCTGAGATAGCACATTATTTATATTGTTAAGCATATCAGGGGTTATCGAACTGCCTAAGACTTTAATTATATCAGATATATTGTCAATATCAGAAAAAGGAGCGGAAGGATTCATGGTATCAGAGCTGCTATCCATCTTACTGAAAATATTCATAATATCTGACATTTTGGAAAACTGCTTATAATTTTTAAGAAGAGAAATGTATTCATCCGGACAATATGGAATTATAGTGTTAATAATTTCATCATTGCATAGAATATTATCAAGAGAACTAAAAGGTGTGAGGATTGGACTTTTTATGCAGCTTCGGATTTGACAAAAATTCTTTGTGCTTTTGTAAAAATCAATAGTTTGTAATAATTCATTAATTCTGATTATTATTGCAAGATTTTTTTGCAAATCAAAGTCCAGAAACGGAATGAGAGCCTTTAACATCTGAATAGACTGGTTTACTGTTAATATGTCAAAAAATGTTATAGGCGTTTTTTTATCCATTATTTATCTCCATTTCCTGCAAAATTTTTCACACTAATCCTCGTTCTGCAGGCAATATATAATTCCTGCGGAATCGCGAGCCAAATGTCAGATTTGGCTCTGCGACAAGGGCTGATTTGTGGCGCCTGCGGCACAAATAGCCGTGTGACAAAATCAGCACATCCGTGTGATTTTTCACACTATAATTCTGACATATAATATATATGCCTGAAAATGTAAAAATATCACAACATAAAATATTAGTTTCATAAATGAAAATCGAAAAAGGTGTTAATAAAAAATGAAATAGTATAATATAGGGGAATAATGATGTATGAAAAGAATAAAAACATTAGCATGGTTACCGGAAAATCAGAATATAACGAAGAATGCAGATTGAAGAATGACGTGATATATGAAAGTGGCAGTATACAATATGGAGAATATTATGATTATATATCGGTAGAGGATGACAAAAGCATTTATGAGATAGATAAAAAGTGCATTGAAATAGGGCTACCGCAATCCCACTGGCTTTAGACGGTGGGTTAAGGTAGCCGGAATCGGAGATTTGT
>URAI01000064.1 GCA_900545725.1 uncultured Eubacterium sp. | reverse complement strand
TTGATGGCAGAAGAAAAATTGCCTGCGCAAATTTTTCTTTGCCTCTTCGCAACAAAAGCTGCCAAGAAATGGAGGTTAGTATGAAAACGACAATCTTAAATCACAATACAAAAGATAACTATATACATGCAACTGCTTACAATACAGATAAATCATCTTATATTAATAGAAGTACTAATAGCTATTCCAAAGAATATAAAAAGCCTTACCACTTTTCAATTAAAGACCCGGGAAGTTCTATTACCCACTTTATCGGAATGATAATGTCTATTGCTGGAGCTGCACCTCTTATACTTAAGGCGGCTAATACAGGACATCTTCTTAACGCAGCTTCACTTGGTATATTTATCATAAGCATGATTTTACTGTATGGTGCAAGTACAGCATATCATACATTTGATATTTCACCAGAATTTAACAGGATTTTAAAAAAATTAGACCATTGTATGATATTTATTCTTATTGCAGGTTCATATACCCCTATATGCCTTGTTGTACTTCATGGAACTACAGGATATATGCTTCTTTCGATTGTATGGGGAATTGCCATTTGCGGAATTATTTTTAAACTTTGCTGGGTAACATGTCCTAAGTGGATTTCATCTGTTTTATATATAGCTATGGGCTGGGTATGTGTACTTGCATTTCCTCAGATACTCGCCGCACTTCCCGCCAGAGCTTTCGGATGGCTTCTTGTTGGTGGAATTATATATACCATAGGCGGTATAATATATGCTTTAAAGCTTCCAATATTTAACTCAATCCACAAGAACTTCGGTTCACATGAGATATTCCATCTGTTTGTTATGGGCGGAAGCTTATGCCATTATATTATGATGTACTATTATATAACTGTTATGGCTATAAAATAGTATTAAATATTTCTTTTATCTATATTCAGCAATCTGTATACCATAAATGCACAAATTTAAAAATTACACCGTTAATTTTTGATTTGTGCATTTATTTATAATTTTTATTAACTTATAAATAATGGTATCCGCTTTGTATAATTGTATTTTCCCGCATAGTGTATGGTTTATATTTCACTCGGCTGGCTCAACAGGGGCACGACACATAATAAAAAGAGGGATGTCACAGAATAGCTGCATATCTGATGCAATTATTCTGTGGCATCCCTCTTTTTTACAACAGGCATTTACGGTCATTTGGGCGCCTGCTGTAAATAAGGAGAAAAAGTGTTGTAGCAAATATAATAGTGGTCAGTTATTATATTGGGGAAATGCTACAAGGTTTTTATGAAAAAAAGTGTTTATAAAAAGCTCACTGCTCTTTACATTTATTATAGTACCTAAATTTTGTGACCAAATTCAGTCCAACTTTTGAACAAAATGTGTATTTTTTGATAACTTTTTAACAATATATATGTTTACTGCCAGATATTATTCTCTTAGAGTCATGTCGTAATAATAGATACAACCCTGCACGGTCTGCACTTCCTGTTCTTCTCCGACTTCATAGTACTCATTTGCTGACTCAAGCATATCTTCTTTAGTAACATTGCCATTATAAGGCAGGTATATAAGAACCGCTTTTTCCTTAAGGTCATATAATGGCAGGCTCCTTACCTGTAACGTCTCCGGCATAGCTATAGTATTGTCATTTTCATAAAATACACGTTTGTGCTTTTTCATATCCCAATTATATAAAAATACCGCTGAATTACCTGTTATACATGCTCCATTATTATCTGATACCACAGCATCATACTCCTGTGGATTATATCCTGTTCTTTTAAGCACCTCATCTATTGATTTATTAATCATTATATATTGTGTATTGTATACAAGATAATCACCATACATCATATCTTTAGTTGTATCACCTACATATATAATTGCTGAATTGCCAAGATTGAGTTTTAAAAATACTGCTGTTGTAACCGGATCACATGTAAAGAAGCACTGGATAAATGCCAGAATGCCACAGACAATTGATATATATGCCTGCTTATAATTATCTGCTATTCTGTTAAGAATACCAAACATAAGTATATAGAGTAATATATCTCCTGCAACATTATATCTTGCCAGTGATGCAGTTATATAAATACATGAAAATGCCACATAACATATAAATGCCGCTACAAGTTCAATATATTTAAGGTTCAGATGTACCCTCTTTCCATTTTTTAAAAGGAAAAATATAAAACCTCCAATGATAATTAATAAGATTACCCAGTTAAAATTCAATAAAAACTGCTGTTTTAACTTGATTGCTATATAATCAGGATTAAAACCCAGACAGTTAGTTCCGTTATTATCCCATCTAAGTCCAGCCGTTTCATTGGAATTCTGTGTCCACTGTGACACCCCACCGATAAATCTGTTATAAAGGAACTGTATCACAGCCGCAACGAATATGAAATACAATCTCGCATCCTTTAAAATCTCACCGATATAATTTTTACCGGAACCCTTATATCCATATTTAAACTTATAATGAAATAATATCCCAAGAACGTATCCGCCTATTAATACCATTCCGGTTTCTTTCGTCTGGAAACATGCCATACTAAAGAAGCCTGCAATAAGTGGTCTGTTATATGTGCATGCATAAATTACATATATTATAAACATTGCCATCGGATAATCTGGTGTAAAATATGAAAATGAACTGTATACAAGCGGTGCAAATGACAAAACTATCGTAAATACTGCCGCATTACCATATGTAGTTTTTCTTAATACTCTTAATAAGATTTTGTATACACACCAGAATGCAATAAGTGTAAGCACAAGTGATACGAGATTAACACCTATTACCTCTCCAGGAAATACCATCTCACCTATCAGATAAATAATACTGAATATCAGTGTAGGATGACCACACAACGCAAAGTTCTTCTGAAAATCTATGAAGCTGTCAAATGTACAGTTTTTCAACCCTTCCGTAAGTCTGTAATAGTACTCACCTGAATCCCATCTTGGAAGTGTATTAATATATGGCAGTCTTGTAATACATATAATTACAAGCCCAATAATCATTATCTTATGTTTTTTCCAGAAAGCTTTAATCTTTTGCGTATTCAATCCTGAAATATGCGTTAATATATATATAATCTCTGCAGTAGCTGCAAAAATAAGCACCCCTAAAAATATCGCATAATTATTACTGTTAAGGACTGTATTTTTCCAGTTAAATACCAAAAGATTAGTAACAAAAAGCAAGGGTATGATACCCATAACCGCAAATTCACTTATCAGCTCTTTAAAAAAACTTTTTTCTTCCATTTTATAAATCCTTAATTATTTTTGTTCACATATCATATGCCTTCTCTTAAAAAGCATAAAAATTATTGTACCATATATTAATGTCCTTGTCGATTTATAACCTTTTACAAAAACGAAAACTCTGCTCTTTTAATACAATAATATCTGCACTCACAAAAAGACTGCCGCATATCACAGAATTGCATACAATATGGATGTTAATAAAGATATCTTAATCAAATTATATTTTGACCATTATATCGTATTAATCTTTAATATCTACATATTGTATGATTTCCATTAATGCGACAGTCCTCTTAGTCTGTTATTTAATTAGTCATCATACTTATTTTTAATTAAATATTTCTGTTTTTCTTTTTTAATATCACTACACACATTGCCAAAATACATGACATCATCATCATAATAATAGCAACTGCCTTTCCTGCAGAAATACTGTCTCCCGTATTAACATCACTGTCAGATGCTGTTATTGTCTGATTCTCCTGAGAGTTAATATTTTCTGTAGCTGTTGGCTGTATTGAACTATTAGTTATATCTGTTGATAATATCGTATTATCTCCGGTCGGTTTTGTTGTCTCCTGTGTATTACCTCCGGCTGGCTTTGTTGTCTCCTGTGTATTACTTCCAGTCGGCTTTGTTGTCTCCTGTGTATTACCTCCGGTCGGCTTTGTTGTCTCCTGTGTATTACCTCCAGTCGGCTTTGTTGTCTCCTGTGTATTACCTCCGGCTGGCTTTGTTGTATCTTGTGTATTATCTTTCTTAGTATCTTCATAGATAATAGCGTAAGTTGAAAATCTGTCTGTCTTAAATGTTATCTTCTTAGTCTGAGCATTATATTCTGATTTAAGAATCTCAGCTTTACTATTATGTATCCTGATAACTGAATATTTTCTTATAATATCAGAATTATTATTAAGAAGCTCTTCCGGTATTTCTGCACTAAGTGTAATCTCTTGAGCTGTTTCATATACCTGCTTACTATCTGCACCAATAGTCATGTTTAACTTAATATCAAGAATCATTCCTACTTTCTGCGATACTGTAAGTCTGTTTTTAATAAGCTTAATATCTTCATCTGATGCATTATCACTGATATTATTTATTGAAAGATTAATTTTAATATCTTTGCCGGCTGCCTGAATCTTTTCGTCCTCTGTAAGTATTTTATCAGTTAATTCCTCATCTGACTCATCAAATGTTGTATCAGGAGCATCTTTACCCTGACTGACTGTAACATCTGTCTTGGCATTATCATCCTTATTCTCCTTAATTACAGGAATCTCTGTAATATCTGTTCTGGCTCCGCACACTGTACAATGATGTGACTTACTTCCCGGCTCTGTATATGTCGCTTCTTTATCTATTGTCCATTCTGTACTGTATTTATGGCCTGCTGCCTCTATCTTTTCTGTCCTGGTCGCATTACATACTGTACATGTGTACGTCTTTTCTCCGGCTTCTGTACATGTGGCTTTCTTTGTTACTACTCCTTCATCCCACTTATGTTCTGTATGTACTGTGTGTTCATCATTATACTTTGTTTTTTCCCACTGTAATGTTGTAAGTGTAAGCTTTCCTGCTCCTGTATAAGGCTGTACCACTGTTGACAATTCTGAGGCTGAATATAATCTGTAATCACTATATGGAAGAGCCGCCTTGAATTCATCCTTATCCTGAACTAATGCAACCTCTCCTTCTTTGGAAGTATTTAACATAACCTTTAAGTCAGCAGCCTTATTATCAAGCTTATAAATAGTATTTACAGCATTGATATATCCTGCAGAACTCTCACCATTACCACTTATAAGCACATTTGTCATACCTGACATATAACAATTTTCAAGAAGCATATGCGCACCACAATTAGATGA
The DNA here is from genome assembly GCA_900545725.1 of uncultured Eubacterium sp. Lineage (GTDB taxonomy): Bacteria > Bacillota > Clostridia > Lachnospirales > Lachnospiraceae > Lachnospira. The sequence goes on along the minus strand of URAI01000064.1, from coordinate 8,852 downwards.
AGCACCATTACTTACAATCTTCTGTGCAAGTGTTGAACCTACTGTATTTTCTATATCAAGACGCATATCCCTTAGATCCTGAGCATCCATAATACAATTATATACATGAGCCGTACCATAACGAAGTCTTGGCATTCGGTCCATTGAGTTTTTGTAATAATTATTTGCAAATGTTGCTGTAATATTCTTAGCTGATGTATCTGTATCTGACTGTCCTAAAAGGTGTGTCTTTTTCTGACCGTAAGCATAATTATATATCTGTCTGTCTGTCATTCCCTCTTCAAGCAGATGCTTATAATATGGATAATTATCCGGATTATCCTTCATTATATTCATCATGGCATCAAAAAATACATTATCCTCACTTGCCGGTAAAAATTCACACCATGAGATTGTTACATTACTTGAATCCGTTGGAGTCTTGATGTCAATTACGCCATCATATGCCTTATAGAAAGTACAATGGTCAATCCATATATCAAAACTTCCTTTTTCAATAGTCATGTAATCCCAGTCATTACGGTCGTATCCGCCTTGTGTTTCATCATCCCATTCCCAGATTTCATCAAATTCTATATTTCTGATAATAATATTATTAGATCCGGTAATATCAACACATGTATGTGTAATCTTAGCTCCATTCTTAGAATAAATTGTTAAATTACTCATATTTTCAAGCTTTAACATTGATACACCTGTTTTTAACAGTGTTGGATGAGTAAGTGGTGCCTGCTTATGTGCCGTTATAAATGCACTATAATCCTGGAAGTTGTTAACTTCTTTATCACCAAGAGCAATATCTGCTGTAAGTTCAATAACTGATGCCATTCCGCTCTTCTTAACGCTCTGGATTGCCTTTAAGAAATCTTCTGCATTATCCACAGTATAGTAATTTTTAGATGATTCTTTTAACAATCCTCCGCCTGTTGTATTAGCACTCTGTGCATAACCCTCCTGTGTATATGCATCAAGTCCCTTATCATTACCCTCATTTTCAGAATAAGTATCAGAAACATATTCTTTTTCAACGTACTTATTATCTGTTTGTGTACTTATATTTCCAATATACTCTGTTCCTATATCTGTAACTGCACTATACGGATCCCATCCTAAGTATGAGGCCGTAATCATAGAATCCGCTTTACTCTTTGATATCTGTCTTCTATTTACATTAATGGCATAACCCGGTCCAAAGCTTCCAAATTCATAAAATCTTGCTTTAGATGCAAGTGCTCCACTCATATCTGAATATGGATTAGCCGAATTGGCACGAATCATCTTACCCATATAACAGTTAATCCATGTTATATAAGCATCCTGTCCCCAAGGTCTTGCAAGATAATACTTACTTCCTGAACAGCCTTCCTCTGAAACAACCTGACAATTATTAAATGTAAGGCCATATGCTGCCGAAGCCCCTGTCTTAGGTGCACACACATATCCTGAATTTTTATTAGCATTATAACGGAATACAAGCTTACAATCATTGAATAATGCTCTAGGCTCATTACCATAAATAAAGTCTACATTACCTGCAATATAACACTTATAATAATATTGTGTACCGCCATTAGCACAAAGTGTATCCTGATAACCTAATATTCTTACATTAATATAAGAAGCATTAGCGGCATCATTTCTTAATGCATCACAAGATTCATTTGAAATTGTACCATTACCAAGATACTTATATGTATTCTCGATAGTAAGGTTTTCTGCTGAAAAGCCTGTAGCTGTCGCATTAATCTTTACAGCACATCTAAGGCCCATATCGCCTCCAACCCATTCCTTGGTATCATAGAATATCCTTGTCTTTTCACTATCCTCACCAATAAGTGTGATATAAGGTGATGATACTATAAGATGCTCTTCATAATCTCCTTCTTTTACAAGAATAATGACTCTTTCACTGTTAGCTGATGATACTGAATCAACGGCTGCCTGTACAGTCTTATATGTTTCAATTCCATTTACCTTATCACCATCATTGCCTGTAAACTTAGCATCTACTACCTTCTGATAATCTGTTAAATATACATAATTGAAAGTTTCCCTTGTAACCTTTCCATTCTTATCTGTAAATAATAATTCAACATTATTTCTGCCTGCTGATAATTGTTTATCTTCAAATGAAAATGTTCCCTTTGCAGCCGCATCTGTATTTCCTGCTTCAGTGCCATTAATCTTTAAAGTTACATTTGCCTGCTTTTCTACAACACCTTCAATAGTAAGCTTTCCATCATATACTGTATTATAGGATCTCTTAGTAATTGTAAATCCAACCGCCTCATCTTCATATACATAATCAGATGTATGACCGGCACTTGGTACTGTCCATACTGTTTCTGAAGGATTACTCCAATTATCAAGAACTCCATTTATATATGAATTGGCAACTGCATAATAATAATATGGCATCTCCGCAGCTACATCGCTATCCTCATATTCACATTTATTAACTGTTGCTATCTTTTTAGCATTATCCTGTGTATCATCATAGGAATATCTGTAAATATCATATTCTGTAGCCTTATTAACTGCATCCCATGTAAGATTAACTTTATCAGCTGTTGACGAAATATTTAATACAACTGAATCTAATGCTGCAATAACATTAATGTTATCCGATACTGCATATGTATTTCTATCTCCGTTGACACCTAGCTTACCACATACCCTGAACTGATAATCTCCAGCCTCAGATATATTGTATCTGTATGACTTTTCTGTAATAGCAGTATCAACATCTGTCCATGTATTTCCCTTATCTGTCGATACCTGAAGCGCATACATTCCATCTAATTGTGCTTCTGTCTCATTCTCCCAGCTAACATCAATATAATCCCTTGTAGCCGCTGCCTTTGCCTTAACGCTCTTTACTACAGGTGCCACACCTGCGGCCTGATAGCAATCATTCTGGTCATAAAGTACTTTTCCATCCGCTGATGTATATGTCATATTCTTAACAACTGCCTTAACTCCTGCAAGTACAAAACCATACGAAACTGCTGTATTCTTACCATTCTTCTTAAATAAAAGATTCTTAGAATAATCAAACTTTGCAGTCTGTGTCTGTCCACCCTTAGGTGTTGCTGTAATTATAAGCTCTGTATCAGACTTTTCTACTGTAAATGTTACTACTGTTCCAACAGGATAATTGCCTGTTACACCGCCTGAAGCTCCCGTAAGGTCAGATTCAGACTTTGAATATATCATCTTTAACTCGCTGCCCTTACGGATACCTGTAGTTACTATATAATCCTTGTTAAATGCACCAAAGAATATACCATTAGAACTACTGTTTCCACAGTCCTCAATAATTATATCTGCTGTAAGCTTATTGATATCACTTGTTTCATTAAAACCATAAAAGCTTACACTTGTATTAATATTAGTTGTTTTGTCTGCATTAGTTGTTGTTCCTAAGCTTCCACCTGTCTGTGTTAAGACAAGTCTCTGACCTTCCGGCTGTACTACTAATGAATCTGCATTACCATATGTATACACCTGTGGCATCTCGGCCTGTTCTTTATATTCAACATCTTTTGCAGCATATACGACCTTAATTGACTTGATATAAGCATTACCTGTAGATACTATATCAACTGTTCCAGCATTCTTATCTGTATACTGATATGTTGATACAGCCTGTGTAGTATCCGCTGCTGTTCCGCCTATTGTATACAATGCATAAGTTTTATCATATGCCTCAACAGATATTGTACACTTACCTGTTACAGGAACAGATATCTTAGCTCCAGTATTAAACTGTGCTGAATTTGGTGTACTTCCGTTTGGTGTAAGCTTTCCGCTTGTTGCATCAATATATAATCCATTGTAATAGCCTGTCGTTCCATTGATTGTATCTTTGTAATAATTGCCGTCATTAGAATATACAAAGCTCCATTCTGTAACAAGTTCAAATCCAAGTGTCTGGCTGACCTCATTACCATTAACTATTACATCAGCACCACTCTTTATACTATATGGCTGTGCAAGAAAATCTCCTGCAAGCTTTAATGTATATGAGCCATTTCTTAATCTAATATCTTCTGCTGAATTAAATTGATATATATATCCATCCTCATTATTGGTATATATATATGTAAGTTCTGCATTAGTTAAATCCGGTTCATCAGGAAGTTTAACCGTAACAGTATATACACTCTTTAATCCTAAATTAATATCTAATGTACTATCCTGTGTATACACAAGTCCTGTAACATCTGATGTTATCTCATAATCGTTAATGCCCTGTACTGATAACTTATAAGCCAATCCCTTTTCAAGCTTGGCGGAATATGTCTTATTATCCTTATCCACTGTTATTTCAGGTTCATAATCTGTAGCTTCATCCGTATCAAATACAAGCTTCATATTGCTTATATCATAATTATCTGCAATACCATTTATGTTTCCTGTTACTATGCATGTACTGAGTTTAATAACTGTTAAATCAATCGTCTTACCTTCTGTATCAGCAGTACTTACTGTACATGTTGTTATATCCGATGTAATCTGATATTCCGGATTACTTAATGTCAACTCATATTCCATCTGTGTATCTTCTGCCGGTACCTCTATAGAATACTTTCCATCATTTATATCTGACTTATATGTAAGCCCTGTTATCTTATTAGTTGCAACTACCTGCGTTCCCTCTGGAATATCAGACCTACTTGTTACAGAACCGCTTATTGTTGTAGTGCTTACTTCTTCACAAGCTATACCTATACTTCTAAAATATGTATTAGATAATACCTCTAATGTAAGCTCTCCCTCTTCTCCGTCAAGATAACATTCTATCGTTGCTACCTTATAATTACCATCATCTTCATATGTCTTCACAGAAGTACACTCTGCTCTAAGCAAACCTGTTCCTGTCAATGCAAGATATTGTTCTGTTAATACATTATCTTTATCACTTCCAATACCATTCTTATTAACAACTATTGTCATGACAGCTTTATCACCAATTACTGGTAATGTAAGCTTTGTTGATTTATTAATCTGTATTCTTTTATTTGTAGTAGAATCCGGCTGGAATTTTCCTGTTTCTGCTGCGACATATAAAACATCACCCGATTCATTAGTATATGTTCCTGTAGTACTCTGAATACTGCTAGTAGAATTATTAGCAGCACTTATTGTTCCGTTATTGTATGTCCACTCCGCTGACATATGACCATCTGCAAAAGCCGCATCTGTTACAGCAAGACTTGAAGATGAATTCACTTCAATACTCCTAAAATATTCCTGACTATTTGTCTTGATTGTTACAGTGTTGCCACTTCCATCCGGTGTTCCGGTAATCGTATATGTTAACCATCCACTACCACTTTTACTTATACTTGTATCTTTCATTCCATCCACTGTAATAGAATGAGAATCACTTGTTATATCATTATAAGATACAAGTGTTATTGTACATGTCTTTGCCTTAGATACTACAGGAAGTGAAAGCTCCACTCCACCGTTTACAAGAAAATCACCATTAGAGGTTCTCTTTGTAAATGTATTGGCATCTGATATATCTATAACATTACCATTATTATTAGTCAGCGTTCCTCCTTTTACAGAATCCGCCTCCGTATTATTAGTATCTTTTAATACCGAATCTGCTGTTGTCCACACTGCTGACAATTTCTCAGCCGCATTCACTGTTATGCTGAACAACCCCGGTTCAACTGGCATTACTGAAAGAACCATTGCAACAGCCATCAATACTGCTGCTACCCTTCGTAAGCCTCCCTGTTTTTTAACCTTTCTGCCCATCTTCTTTACTCCCTTTAATTTTATAAGTCAATAATATAGGTCTACAATACTATAAATAGTCAAAATGATACAACTTATATTTTTGTCATTTTTAAATGTGAACAAAATATTACAGATTTTTTTACATATTTTAGACGATTTCGACATTTTCACTCATATTATATGTATTTTTTTGTGAAATATATACATTTTCTATCAATATTAAAAAGCAGGATATAACTACATTATGCAATTATATCCTGCTTTTATGTGGATAACCAGACAAAATACATATTCAATATATATTCAATAACATTATAAGTCTATATGGTTATTATCCACGATATATTATTATATTGTAATACTTTTACCTATGATTAATATAACTACTCTTAATTATATTAGTTCTTTTCAACGCCAAGTGTTACATTCTCACCATTAATATTCCATTCCTTAACAAATCCCTCTGCTTCAGAAGCGATAATATCATCTGCAAGGACTACCGACTTAACCTGCTCTGCATTTCTTTGCATAAGATCCGCAATCCTGTCATTACCTGATACATATACCTTGATTCTGTCCATAACCTCAAAGCCTGCATCCTTACGCATTGTCTGAATCTTGCTTACGATTTCTCTTACAAAGCCTTCCTCAATAAGTTCTGGTGTAAGGTTAGTATCCATAACAACGGTAATACCCTTATCAGAATTAGCAACGTAGCCCTCCATCTGTGTCATCTCAATGAGAAGGTCTGCCTTTTCAAGGCGGATATCCTGACCATTTACCTGTAATGTAATAAAGCCTGCATTATTAAGCTCATCCATCGCCTTATTGCCATCAAGCTCTGTAAGCTGCTTCCTTATCTCACCTAAGAACTTGCCATACTTAGGTCCTAATGTCTTAAGCTGTGGCTTGAATGTATAAGATGTGAAATCTCTTACATCATCCTTGTATTCAACGCTCTTTACATTTAACTCATCAGCAATAATATCTGTAAAGAATTCATTTAACTTCCAAGGTGCCTTGATAAACATTCTGCCAATCGGCTGTCTATTCTTGATATTAGTAGCATTTCTACATGCACGACCGATAACTACGGCATTTAATACATCTTCCATGTTATCTTCAAGTTCCTTATCAATCCAATCTTCCTGTACCTTAGGGAAGTCACAAAGGTGTACACTGATTGGAGCTGACTTGTCAATGCTGCATACAAGGTTTCTGTAAATGCTCTCTGTCATAAATGGAATCATAGGAGCTGCCGTCTTACAAAGTGTAACAAGTGTTGTATACAGAGTCATATAAGCATTAATCTTATCCTGTTCCATTCCCTTAGCCCAGAAACGTTCTCTGCATCGTCTTACATACCAGTTAGAAAGTTCATCGACAAAATCCTCTAATGTTCTTGCTGTTTCTGTAATCTTGTAATTATTAAGGTTATCATCTACAGTCTTTACAACAGTATTTAACTTAGAAAGAATCCATTTATCCATTACAGGAAGCTTATCATATTCAAGCGTATACTTTGTTGCGTCAAAATCATCAATATTAGCATAAAGCACGAAGAATGCATATGTGTTCCAGATTGTACCCATGAACTTTCTCTGTCCTTCTGTAACAGCCTTATCATGGAATCTGTTAGGAAGCCAAGGTGCTGAATTCTCATAGAAATACCAGCGGATGGCATCCGCACCATGTTTATTCAATGCTTCCATAGGATCAACTGCATTACCCTTAGACTTACTCATCTTCTGACCATCTGCATCCTGGACATGTCCCAATACAATAACATTCTCATATGGTGCCTTATTAAATAAAAGTGTTGATATTGCAAGAAGTGAATAGAACCATCCTCTTGTCTGGTCAACAGCTTCTGAAATAAACTTAGCCGGGAACTGTTGTTCAAAAAGGTCTTTATTTTCAAATGGATAGTGGTGCTGCGCAAATGGCATTGAACCTGAGTCAAACCAGCAGTCGATAACTTCCGGTACTCTCTTCATTGTGCCGCCGCACTTGCCACACTTACATGTTACCGCATCAATATATGGTCTGTGGAGCTCAATATTATCAGGGCAGTTATCAGACTTTTCCTTAAGTTCTGCAATACTTCCAATTGACATCATCTCGCCACAGTCCTCACACTGCCAGATATTAAGAGGTGTACCCCAGTATCTGTTACGGCTGATACCCCAGTCCTGTACATTTTCAAGCCATGCGCCGAAACGTCCTGTACCGATTGTTTCAGGAATCCAGTTGATTTTCTTGTTATTAGCTATTAAGTTAGCTTTAACTTCAGGGTCTGTCATCTTAATAAACCATGATTCTCTTGCATAGTAGATAAGCGGTGTATCACATCTCCAGCAGAATGGATAATCATGTTCAAACTTAGGTGCATCAAACAACTTACCTTCCTTATCAAGATCCTTTAATACCTCAGGATCAGCTTTCTTTACAAAAAGACCCGCATAAGGAGTCTCTTCTGTAAGCTCACCTTTGCCATCTACAAACTGTACAAATGGTAAATCATACTTGCGTCCTACCTTAGCATCATCTTCACCAAATGCTGGTGCAATATGAACGATACCTGTACCATCTGACATTGTTACATATGTATCACATGTAACAAAATGTCCTTTCTTATGCTGCTTTGCTGCTGCTTCTCCTGCACATGCAAAAAGTGGTTCATATTCCTTATATTCAAGAGCCTTACCTGCAAACTTTTCAAGTACAGTATAATCAACGCCCTCGCCACTGATATTTTCTGCCACTTTGCCATCTTCATCTGTCGCAAGTTCTTTTCCGTCAACTGTCTGACCTGTCTTAACTGCAAGTCCTGCAAGCACCTTATCAAGAAGCGCTTCTGCCATATAATAAGTATAGCCGTCTGCTGCCTTAACCTTAACATATGTCTCATCAGGATTTACACAAAGTGCAACGTTAGATGGAAGTGTCCAAGGTGTTGTTGTCCATGCCAGAAAATATGCATCTTCGCCTGCAACCTTGAAACGTACTACTGCTGAACGCTCCTTAACACTCTTATATCCCTGTGCCACCTCATGTGATGAAAGAGGTGTTCCACAACGAGGACAATAAGGAAC
>URAI01000063.1 GCA_900545725.1 uncultured Eubacterium sp. | reverse complement strand
TATTAAAATTCTGGAGGTAGAAAAATGTGGTTAGCAGACTTAGGTAATGGAAATTATAGGAATCCTATTCTTTATGCAGATTATTCAGATCCTGATGCAATAAGGGTGGGAGAAGATTATTTTTGTATAGCTTCAAGCTTTAGCAATGCTCCGGCTCTGCCAATTCTTCATTCAAAAGATCTGGTAAACTGGAAGGTTGTTAATTATGTTCTGGATAAGATTCCTGAGTTTAGATACAGGAATCCAATTCATGGTTGTGGGGTATGGGCTCCATCAATCAGGTATCATAAAGGTGTATATTATGTATGTTTTCCAATGCCGGATGAGGGAATATACATGACAACAACAACAGATCCTTTTGGAAAGTGGAGCGAGCCTGTCAATATAAGACCTGGAGCAGGCTGGATAGATCCCTGTCCATTCTGGGATGATGATGGAAGAGCATATCTTGTAGCCGGAGTTGCAAAGAGCCGTATAGGTTATAAGAGCGTACTTCATATGGTTGAGATGCAGCCGGACGGTATGGGACTCATAGGTGAAGAGGTCAGGATATTTGACGGTAATGAAAATGATCAGGTTACAATAGAAGGACCTAAGCTGTATAAGCGTAACGGCTATTATTATATATTTGCTCCGGCAGGAGGCGTAAAGACAGGATGGCAGACAGTTCTTCGTTCTAAGAATATATTTGGACCGTATGAATACAAGGTTGTAATGAGACAGGGAGATTCACAGGTAAATGGACCTCATCAGGGTGCATGGGTGGATACAGTTACAGGACAAGACTGGTTTCTACATTTTCAGGATGTATATGCAGCAGGAAGAATAATGCATCTTCAGCCAATGCACTGGGAAAATGACTGGCCAGTAATAGGCGTTAATAAGCCGGGCAATGATTATGGTGAACCTGTTATGGAATATAGAAAGCCTGATATAGGAAAGAGTGAAAAAGAACTTTCTGATATATCAAAATATCCTGTATGCGAACCTGATACAACGGATGAATTTGACAATGACAGACTGGGAATGCAATGGCAGTGGAATTCTAATCCTGATAATAACTGGATAGAATATTATCCTGACAAGTCATGTATTAAGTTAAATGCCGTCAATGCACTTCCGTTAAGACCAATCGGAGATTACAGAAATCTGCTTCTTCAAAAATGGCCTGCACCTGAATTTACATGTATTACAAAGATGAGTATAGAGGGAATGAAAAATGGCGACAGGGCCGGAATTATATCTCTTGGAATGAAGTATATGGCAATGGCAGTCGAATTAAAGGATGGACAATTAGTATTACAGAAAGTTAAAGCAACACAGTTCTTCGATTGTGATATGCCTTATACTGACGAGAAGGTTACTGGAAAAGTGATTGATTGTGACAAACTTAACGATAACAAAGACATATATTTTAAGTATACAGTAAAATGTACAGGACACATAGATCATATGGAATTGGATTTGCCGGTTAAAAACGCACCTGTCGAAGAGGTTACTATTGAGATAAGCTATGATGGAATTAATTATAATGATGCAATTTCAATAGAAGCAAAGGCAGGCCGCTGGGTAGGTGTTAAGCACGGAATATTTATTGCACATAATAGTGAAGTTAAGGAAGAAGGCGGAAGTATTATTGTGGATTATGTAAGATATGAATAGTGTGAAAAATAAGCTGGATAGATTATTTTATCACAAGTTCATAAGTGAACGGGCTATTTGTTTCTGAGCAGAACAAGTAGCCCTGATGGCAGAAGAAAAATCACCTGTGCGAATTTTTCTTCGCCTCTTTACAACAAAAGATGCTCAGAAATGAGGATTATTATGAAAAATAGAATTGGAACAAAAATTGGTGGTGTAATATGTATCTTTTTAATATTTTTTATAATTCAGGGAACGATTTCAAGCTATTCTTTAAGGCAGAGTGAATCAGCTATTAACAAGCTTTCAGATACATATATGGCACTACAGGAAAATAATAACGAACTGACACAAAGAAGAGAGACATGCAGATTTTATACATCACAGATAGCATATAGAGATGATGAGACGGCTGTTAATACAATTGCATCAAGTGGTGTGCCTGAAAATAGTAAGAAGATAGAACAGTGTCTTATAATAATGGAAGATTTATGTAATCAGACACATGATGATGAGCTTGTTGCACAGTTTGAAACATATAAGAAAAATATCCTTGAACTGGATGATAATACAAAAAAACTGGCAGATGCATATCTTAAAAGAGATAGTGACAAGGTAGAAACGATTAATAAGAGTACATACGTGCTTGTGCAGAAGCTTTCAACAACACAGGATAAATTTACAGAGAAATTAAATACAGCTTCATCAATTTTGTCTGAGCAGAGCAAGATAAGCATTAATACATCTTATGGTATTATTGTAGCAGTATTTGTGCTTGTTATTGTAATAACAGTTATTCTTGAAATAAATATTAACAGAACAATAACAAAGCCTGCCAGGGTGGCCTCTAATGAGCTTAATGATATGATGACTCTGATTGAAAAGGGTGAGGGTGACCTTACAAGAAGAATAGATGTAAAGACAAAAGACGAGATAGGTCTTATGAGCATGGGAATCAATAATTTTATAGAGACACTTCAGAATGCGATGGCTAAGATTAAAGACAGTTCTGATTGTATGAGTGAAAGTGTTATAAAGATTGAGAATCACATAGGCTCAGCTAATGAGAATGCTGCTAATGTCTCAGCAGCTATGGAAGAATTATCAGCAACGATGGAAGAAGTATCAGCTACTTTATCACAGATAACAGAAGGAAGTCAGGAAGTATTAAATGCGGCAAAGAATGTTAATTCCAAGTCGGAGGACGGTGAGAATTTTGTCCACGATATGAAAAAGAGAGCTGATGAGACTAAAACATCGGCAGAAGCAAGTAAGCAGAATACATCAAAAATGGTTTCAGATATCAAAAAACTGCTTGAAGAAGCAATGGCAAACAGCCGTAGTGTCGAAAAGATTAATGAGCTCACAGGTGATATTCTTAACATATCAAGCCAGACGAACCTGCTTGCACTTAATGCATCAATTGAAGCTGCCAGGGCAGGAGATGCTGGAAGAGGCTTTGCAGTTGTGGCAGATGAGATAAGAGAGCTTGCAGACAGCAGCAGAAATACGGCTAATAATATTCAGGAAATAAGTGTTATGGTTATGAATGCTGTTGAAGAGCTTTCAAAGAATGCAGGGATGATGATAGACTTTGTTGACAGTACAGTACTTAAAGATTATGATGCATTTGTTAATATGACAGATGTATATAATGAAGATGCTGAAAATATGAAAAATATATTAACAGAGTTCAGGCAGGAAGCTGTCAGACTTGAAACAACGGTGTCACATATGACAGAGAGTATTGATGGAATTAATACTGCTGTTAATGAAAGTGCACAGGGTGTAACCAATGCAGCAGAAAGTACAAGCGACCTTGTTGGAGGCCTTTCGGATATACAAAACGAGGCAGATATGAATAGAGGTATATTTAATGATTTAGAAGAAGAGGTCGGAAGATTTAAAAATATCTAGCTTATCATAAGTATAAAACAATATATTGGCGGCTATAAATCTAATATCATATATAGTATAGGCAGATTATCGTAAGTAGTATTTATAGTATGTAAAATAAAGAAAAGCCACATTAAGGGTTATATAAAGTATATACCGGTTATCAACTTCGGGTATAACTGTACTAATCCGTAATGTGGCTTTTTTATTTGCCCATCTATAATTTAATAGAATATATGATCTCCGATTACAGTTCCGTAATTATCTGTACCACTTCTGTACACATGAAAGAATAATGCATCAATAACAATATTTCCATTAAGAACCTCCTGCGCTGCCTGCACACAACTGTCAGAAGCACCTCTTGCAAGCACTATTGCGAAACGGCCACTGGCTACAGGAGTGAATTGTCCTGAAGCATATAGTACGGCAGATATCGAATTAGGAAAACGGCTGCTGTTTACTCTGTTAATAACTACACTTCCGACTGCGAGTTTGCCTATATATGGCTGATTGCCGGCTTCACATTCAATAATGGCGGCTAACATGGCAAGGTCAGAATCACTATGTGCAAGTGGTGAACCAGAACCAGAGGAAGTGACGTCGTAAGATATACCGGTATTGGCGGATGATTGTTCTGCGGCTGCCTTTGCCTCGGCTTCACGTCTTGCCTGTTCAGCTTCGGCGCGTTCCTGCTCGATACGTTGGTTTTCAAGCTCCTGTTCATATTGGAGGGCTAACTGTTCAGCTTCCGTAATATTGTCAGCAGTAGTATCGAGCTGTGTCTGTGTCTGTGAAAGAAGTGTATTAAGATTATTGTATTCGGCATTTGCCTGTGAACGCAGTGAATTAAGCTCATTCATATCGGCAGTCAATGCTTCGTTTGCTTCTTTATTCTGCATATAAATATCATTTAACTGGTCAAGCATTTCCCTGTCATATTGCGATATCTGATATACATATTCAGTACGTGTAAGCAGTTCAGCCATGCTTTTTGAGTTTAACAGCAAATCAAATATTGTAGTATTATCTTTTTCATACATATATTTAATTCTAAGCTTCATAGAATTATACTGATCTGATATCTGATTAGACAAATCATTAATTTTTATCTGTAAATCGTTAATCTCTGTCTGCTTTTGTGTTATTTGGCTGTCCAGTCCTGCAATTCTCTGACCTGAAGTTTCAAGCTGTGAATTAAGATTAGAAAAATCAGATGATAACTGTGCCTGCTGTTGTTTTAGTGCATCAAGGGCAGCATTTGCTCTGTCTAAATCCTCCTGTGTCGCTGCATATGTATCGTGTACAGGCTGCAAAATACAGGTAAAAGACACAGTAAAACATAGAACGCACGCAGATAATGTCCTTAAGCTTCTGCGGCATAACGACTGTGTTGTATGGCTGCCGGTATCATTATTGTTAATGCCGTTTCTGATATGAAATTGTTTATAAAATGCTTTTTGAAAATTAAATTGCTTCAATTATAAAACCTCGTTTATTATGTATTTTTATATGTTTCTGAAAATTGTATATATTTTAATACCCTGTTAAAATAAAATCAAGTGGTGAAAACTGTCATAAATGTAGTATAATATAATGAAAAGTATTAAAATAAATATCAGAACCATATTTATATTGTATATGTTTATCAGATATAAAGTATGAATTATATCTAAAATTTTTATATATACATTATAAACGCATTAAAATAATGGTATTATATGTCGTGAAAATATTTATATAATGCATAGGATGGAAATAAAAAGAGATGAAATATTTATTAATAGAAACTGGCTGGTTTTCCATACAAGGATAACATAAAAGAAATGGAGATATGATGAAATATTTAATAGATACACATACACATACAATTGCAAGCGGACATGCATATAATACTATAGATGAGATGACAAGATATGCAGGAAGCATAGGTCTTTTAAATCTTGCAATTACAGAACATGCACCACAGATGCCGGGAAGCAGCAGCCTGCTTTATTTTACTAATCTTGGAATACTTCCTGAAAGGAAATATGATGTGAACAGATTATTTGGCTGTGAAGCTAATATAATAGGTCTTGATGGAAGCGTTGACATGCCACAGGGACTGTTAAAGAAACTGGATATTGTAATCGCAAGTTTTCATACGCCATGTATTAAAGCAGGAACAGTTATGGAAAATACCAATGCTCTTATTAATGTGATGAGGAATCCGTATATTAATATAATCGGACATCCGGATGATTCAAGGTATCCGGTTGATATGGAGCTGGTGGTTGAGGCTGCTAAAGAGTATCATACATTATTGGAGCTTAATAATACATCACTTAAGCCGTCAGGACCAAGACAGGGTGCAAGGGAAAATGATATTAAAATGCTGGAGCTTTGTAAGAAGAAGGATGTGTGCATTTCATTAGGAAGTGATGCGCATATAGAAGAAGATATATGTAATTTTACACTTGCACAGCAGCTTATAGATGAAGTGGACTTTCCTGACAGACTCATAGTCAATACGGATATGGATTTATTTAATTCATATATTTAACAGACACTTTACTTTTAGACTTTAGCGTGTTAAAATACACAGTATGTAAGTCTTAATAAATATAAGTGCATCAGAATGGAGGATAAATTATGAACAGTAAGTTAAAGACACCGGCAGTGGAGCTGTTATTTGATGCGATATTGTGTCTTGAAACAAAGGAAGAATGTTACAATTTTTTTGAGGATGTATGTACGATTAACGAATTACTGTCATTATCACAGAGATTTGAAGTGGCTAAGATGCTAAGGGAGAAAAAGACATATCTTGACATAGCTGAAAAGACAGGTGCATCTACGGCAACTATAAGTCGAGTTAATCGTTCACTTAACTATGGAACAGAGGGTTACGATCATATCTTTAATAAGATGAAAGAGCGTGAAAGTGAACAATAAATATAAATAGACTGTAAATGCAGGGCTGAGTTATCACATAAACCCTGCACTTACAGTCCGTTTAATAAGAATCCGGTATTAAAGCTTTAATGTATGAAAAAGCCCGATACCGGAGATTTTTTATGCATGCGTTTTGTTGACTTATTATTCTTTATCCTGTTTTTTCTTTGCCTGTTTTTTGTTCTTAGCATCAGTCACAGGATGTCTTGAAGCATAATCGTCGATAAGATTTTCGATAAGATTTTTCTTAAGGTATACATCAAATATCAGAGTACATATCAGTGCGAAAAATTGTAAAAATTCTTTATCATCATCATTATCAGTAAAATTCTCAAATGCATTATCAGCTTTATCGGCTTTGGAAGATATATCCTGGGATATTGACGATACTTCTGATTTACACATGTTATAAACTTCTTTATATATTATATCGAGTTCAGATGTTTTATCAGTATCAAAGAACTGACTGGTAAGAGGGTCAAGAATAGTCTTGATATCATTAATTGAGAGTATACTCTTAAAATAATATATAAATGCAAGAATGTAGAGATGATCTCTTGAATACTTTTTCTTGACAGGTGCAGGAAGCAGATCATTCTTAGTATAGTTGTTAATCATTGTCTTGGTAAGAATCTTATCATCAGGTTTTCTCTTGCCATCCTGAAGATGTTCATCCATAAATGTAGTTACCTGATCCATGTAAAGGTTAATATTAGGTATATCTCCGGGTTTTATATAGTTAAGTTTAACAAGCTTCTTTAAAGCTTCTTTAACAAACTGTGTATTATTATTCATTGTCCTTAGACCTCACTATCTATATTTAATATATCATTGTTGTTATATCATTGTTACATTATATAGTATTTAAAACTATATATCAAGTGCTTAACCTTTAAGCAATAACATTTATATGTAATAAAAAGAGTGACATTTAGGTATATTTATTATATAATTATATAAGAACTTCTAAGATATATTTAAGAGGTGATTTATATATCTGTAAAAATATGTATACAGGGGATACATAAATATAGGATATATGAATGTAACAGTATTTATTGTCAGGCACACAGGACATATTTAATAGATTATAAGTGTGCAGAAATGAGGAGATTTATGGGAGTATTAACAAGATTTAAGGATATTATGGCGTCTAATATTAATGCATTACTTGATAAGTGCGAGGATCCGGAGAAGATGATAGACCAGTATATGCGTAATCTTGAAAGTGACCTTGGCAAGGTAAAGGCAGAGACAGCTTCTGTTATGGCAGAAGAGACAAGAGCAAAGAGAGAATTGGATGAATGTAATGCACAGATTGATAAGATGCAGTCTTATGCAGAGAAAGCTCTTAAGGCGGGCAATGAAAGCGATGCAAGAGCTTTTCTTGAAAAGAAGCAGCAGCTTGCAGCAGGTCAGGCAGCACTTTTACAGTCATATAACCTTGCAGCTGATAATGCAGCCAAGATGAGACAGATGCATGATAAGCTTGTTAAGGATATTGAGGGACTTGAATCGAGAAAGGCAGCGATTAAGGCGAAGGTTGCAGCAGCTAAAGCACAGGAGAGAATGAACAAGATTGGTTCAAGTGCAATAGGTGCTAATAATAGCATGGAGGCATTTAACAGAATGGAAGCTAAGGCAGACAGAATGCTTGACGAAGCTAATGCAATGTCAGAACTTAACCGTTCGCAGGAAGAGTCAGATATTGATAATCTTGCAGCAAAGTATGATTCTGAGCCGGATAATTCTGCTGTGGATGATGAGCTTGCAGCACTTAAGGCTAAGATGGGATTATAATCTGATTATTAATTTTAAATGATTTTTATATAGCTGCTTATTGGATTATATTTAGACGTTATCCGTGGCAGCTATATTATATTTTACATTATAATATTTATGAAATAATATTTATGAAGTAATATTTATGAAATAATATTTATGAAATAAATTATGAAAGGAAAAGCTAATCAGATGGATTAAATATCTGGCATATACATATCCATATATGATATTAGCAGCATGAAACTATGGGATTATTCAGCAGACAGATGGCAAATGTAGTCGAATGGGAAGAATACAGAGATGATTGTATCTTCTGGAAATGGACTAACCGTGAGATAAAAAAAGGCAGCCGTCTTATAATAAGAGCAGGACAGGATGCTATTTTTATGTATAATGGCAGAATTGAAGGTATATTTAAAGATGAAGGAAGCTTTGATATAGAGTCAGATATTATTCCATTTTTATCAACTCTTAAAGGTTTTAAGTTCGGATTTAACAGCGGTATAAGAGCAGAGGTATTATTTGTTAATACGAAAGAATTTACCGTTAAGTGGGGAACTAAGAATCCTATAGCAATTCCTACGCGGTCACTTCCGGGTGGTATGCCGATACGTGCCTTTGGTACATTTAATTTTAAAGTTGATGATTATCTGTGCCTTATTGATAAGGTCGCAGGAATTAAACAGATGTATACAGTAGAGGATATACAGGAACGTGTAACTGCCATATTAGACCAGCTTCTTATGAAATGGATATCTAAAGAGGGCAGGGATATGTTTAATCTGCAGGCTAATGCGTATGATATAGCCTCAGGAATTAAAGAAGACCTCGATATGCAGATATCTAAGATTGGCATAAGTATTACTGATTTTAATATTGCAAGCTTCTCATATCCGGAGGAAGTACAAAAGATGCAGAATAGGGCAGCATCACAGAGTATGGTTGGTGATATGAATAAGTATACTCAGATGGCTATGGCAGATTCACTTGGCAAACCGGGTGGTTCTAATATCGCAGGAGATATGATGGGCATGCAGATGGGTATGCAGCTTGGGCAGCAGATGATGAATAATATGAATAATGTTAATACTGGTACAGACAATGTACAGGCAGCTGGCACAGCACCAAAGTTCTGTCCTGAGTGTGGTTCACCTGTAAATGGAGCAAAGTTCTGTCCTAATTGCGGCACAAAGCTTGTATAATGGTGTGAAAATAAGCCGGATAGCTTATTTTATCACAAGTTCATAAATGAACTGGCTTATTTGTTTCTGAGCAGAACAAATAGCCCTGATGTCAGATTAAAATTATACCGGAGGAATTATGAAGTTAGATGGATTAAATGATATGCAGAAGCGTGCTGTTAAAAGAACTGAAGGACCGCTTCTTATAATTGCAGGAGCCGGTTCGGGAAAGACCAGGGTTCTTACTAACAGAATAGCATATCTTATAGATGAATGTGGAGTCAATCCATACAATATTCTCGCTATAACATTTACTAATAAAGCGGCAGCGGAAATGCGTGAGAGAGTTGAACAGACAATAGGTGAGGGAAGTCAGGTATGGGTCAGCACATTCCATTCCACCTGCGTAAGGATTTTAAGAAGATATATAGACAGATTAGGATATAATAATAATTTTACAATTTATGATACAGATGACCAGAAGAGTGTTATAAAGGAAGTATGTAAAAAGCTTAACATAGATACCAAGATGTTAAAAGAACGTACAATAATGAATGGCATATCTTCGGCTAAGGACGAGATGATAACTCCTGATGAAATGGAAATTAATGCAGGAAATGATTACAATGCAAAGAGAATTGCAGGAATATACAGAGAGTATCAAAGAGAGCTTAAGCTTAATAACGCATTAGATTTTGATGACCTTATATTTAAGACTGTAGAATTATTTAATCAGGATGAGGAAGTACTTAATGCTTATCAGGAAAGATTCAGATATATAATGGTAGATGAGTATCAGGATACTAATACAAGTCAGTTCAGACTGATAAGCAAGCTGGCTGAAAAATATGGTAATCTGTGTGTAGTAGGTGATGATGACCAGTCTATTTATAAATTCCGTGGAGCTAATATAGCTAATATTCTTAATTTTGAATCGGCATTTCCTGGAGCAAAAACAATAAAGCTTGAACAGAATTACCGTTCGACACAGACTATTCTTAATGCTGCCAATGAAGTTATTAAGAATAATACAGGAAGAAAGGATAAGACATTATGGACTGCTAATGGCGAAGGGGATAAGATTAATTTTGATATTTATAATGACGGATATGCAGAGGCAGATGGAGTTGTAAAGAGAATCTGTGATAATATAAAGGACGGCTGGAATTATGATGATATGGCAATTCTTTACAGAACTAATGCACAGTCAAGACTTCTTGAAGAAAAACTTATTGTAAATAATGTTCCGTATAGAATATATGGCGGTATTAACTTCTATCAGAGAAAAGAAATAAAAGATATTCTTGCATATCTTAAGACTATTGATAATGGTCTTGATGGTCAGGCAGTTAAGAGAATTATCAATGTTCCAAAGAGGGGCATTGGTGCTACTACTATAAACAGAATACAGGAATTTGCTGATTTTAATAATATAACTTTCTGGGATGCGTTATGTAATGCGGAACAGATACCTAACATTGGCAGGTCGTATAATAAACTGGAGCCTTTTATTACCATGATGGCAGGCTTTAAAGCTAAAGAGCAGTATATGTCGATAAGAGAGCTTACAGAGACAATAATTAATGATACAGGTTATATTGAAGCACTTATGGAGAATGAGACAAAAGAAGAGGTTGCCACAAGACAGGAAAATATTGATGAATTTATTAATAAAATAGTATCGTATGAACAAAATGTAAAGGATGGTGAAAAACCTTCTCTAAGTGGATTTCTTGAAGAGGTTGCACTTATTGCTGATATTGATAATCTGGATCAGTCGGCAAGACAGGTCATGTTAATGACACTTCACAGCGCAAAGGGACTTGAATTTCCTATTGTATATATGACAGGACTTGAGGACGGACTGTTTCCAAGTTATATGAACATAACATCAGATGACCCGACTGATCTGGAAGAAGAGCGAAGATTATGCTATGTAGGTATTACAAGAGCACAGAAAGAACTTAATATAAGCAGTGCAAAGATGAGAATGATTCGTGGAGAAACACAGATGAATAAGGTGTCACGATTTGTTAAAGAGATACCTGAGAAATATCTTAATATACAAAATCATTCCGATAAACGTGGCAGTGCAAATGATTCCTTTGGAGATGCAAAGCAGGAAAATGGCGGACGCTTTGATTTCAGGGCAAGTGCAAGAGCAGCACTTAAAATGTATGGAAGCGGTGATACATCTGAATATAAAGAAGTCAGACGTGTAAAGATTGATGGAGGAAGAACAGGTAACCCATCCGGTTTTGTATATGGAAAGCCTTCATATGCATCAGCATCAACGAATTATTCCGGTATTAAGGGGAATACTAATTATTCCGCAATAAATAAAAAAGTAAAAGATGTATCAGGAGCAGTCCCTAATAAAAAAGTGGGTTTTGGTAAAGAATTTCCTATGGATATATTTGATATTAAGAAGCCGGCAAAGACAAGTTCGGCTGATAAGAATGTATATTCATCAACCGGTTTTGCAAGCGGACGTGCCGGTTCATCAAGTACTGATGTCTTAGGATATGCAGAAGGTGATACTGTTTTACATGCTACATTTGGAAAGGGAACTGTTGAAAAGATAGAATCATCACCGAGAGATTATAAGGTTACAGTTAATTTTGACCAGTTTGGCGTGAAAAAAATGCTCGCAGGATTTGCAAAATTAAAAAAACAGTAGCATTAAACTAATGCTTATGATATAATTTAATCATATATTAGTAACGGAAAGGGGTACTGTCATGAATAGAGATAAGATTGAAGAGTTAATAGCAGCAAGCAAGCTTAACAGTATTATTAATAAGAAAGAAGAAGAACCAAAGAAGTGTAACTGGGTTCTTGTTGTTCTTGCAATAATTGGGGCTGTTACAGCAGTAGCAGCAATCGCATATGCGGTTTACAGATATTTCACTCCTGATTATCTTGATGATTTTGAAGACGATTTTGAAGACGATTTTGAAGATGATGACTTCGATGAAGATGATTTTGAAGACGACTTTGAAGATGAGGAATAATTTGCAATGTTCGATATATTGATAGTGAAGCCATGTTTACAGGTTGTCGATTCTTAAGAATTATAACAATGAATATGGTATTCATATATTAATATATGTATTATTTGGAATACGCACGAATATTTATGAATTATTTATATTTTAATGAGTTAATACCACCGGCTTGATGACTAGCTGGTGGTATTTGTATTTTGAGCCGTGACTTAGTTAAGCCGGAGGAGCATGTGAAATAAAACACCCACTATGTGGTTGAGCAGTGTAATATCAAAAATCACATTTTTGTTATAATTAAGATTGTTTAAGATGATTTATAACGAGAAAAAAGGTGATTATGGCATGAGATTACTTTCAGAATTAGAAATGTCTGTGGAATGATAATTAATTATTATTATACATAAATTTAGAATTATTTATTAAGAAATGGAGAATATAGATGAAAAAAGGACAGATATATACAGGAAAGGTACAATATACAGATTTCCCGAATAAAGCGGTAGTTATAACAGAGTCGGATAATCTGGAGGATAACGGTAAAAGAGTTATTGTTAAAAATTCAATACCGGGTCAGACTGTAAAATTCATGGTTAATAAAAAGCGTAAGGACAAGTGTGAAGGAAGATTATTAGAGGTGATAGAAAAATCACCGATAGAAACAGAAGAAGCCTGTGAATATTTTGGAAAATGCGGAGGCTGTGTATACCAGTCAGTCGGATATGACAAACAGCTTGAAATAAAATGTACACAGGTTAAAAAAATATTAGATGCAGCCATTACATCGGAGTATGAATTTGAGGGGATTATCGGGAGTCCTGTACATGAAAGCTATAGAAATAAGATGGAATTTTCTTTTGGAGATGAAGTTAAGGATGGAGAGCTGGCACTTGGACTACATAAGAGAAATAGCATGTATGACATTGTGACAGTTGATGGATGTAAGATTGTCGATGAAGATTACAGTAAAATACTTAGATGTGTTTATGATTATTTTAAGGAAAAGAAGATACCATATTATCATAAAATGACGCATGAGGGATATTTAAGACATCTGCTGGTGAGAAAGACTGTTAAGACAAAGCAGATATTAGTTGATATAGTCACAAGTACCCAGCTTGATTTCAGTATGAATGAGTTGGCTGAAAAGCTAAGAAATCTCAAGCTTGACGGAGAAATTGTCGGCTTTTTACACACTTTAAACGACAGTGTGGCAGATGTGGTCAAAAACGACAGGACAGATATTATATTTGGAAGAGATTATATAGAAGAGGAGCTGTTAGATTTAAGCTTTAAGATAACGCCATTTTCATTTTTCCAGACTAACTCATTAGGAGCAGAAGTGCTGTATTCAAAAGCAAGAGATTATATTGGAAGTACTAAGGATAAAGTGGTATATGACCTCTATAGCGGAACCGGAACAATAGCACAGATAATAGCACCGGTAGCAAAGAAGGTTATTGGTGTTGAGATTATTGAAGAGGCTGTTGTGGCTGCAAGAGAGAATGCGAAGCGCAATGGACTTGATAATTGTGAGTTTATAGCAGACGATGTGTTAAAGGCACTTGATAATATTAAGGATAAGCCGGATTTCATAGTATTAGACCCACCAAGAGACGGAATTAATCCTAAGGCCCTTGAAAAGATAATTAATTACGGCGTTGATAACATGGTATACATATCATGTAAGCCCACTTCACTTGCAAGAGACCTTGAACTGTTACAGGAAAGAGGATATAGGGTTGAAAAAGGGTGTTGTGTTGATATGTTTCCTAATACGGTGCATGTGGAGACGGTTGTTCTTTTGTCCCAACAAAAACCAGATGACACGATAGAGATCGACT
>URAI01000062.1 GCA_900545725.1 uncultured Eubacterium sp. | reverse complement strand
TCCCATCAGCGTACAAATCTTACATATCAGCCACATCCTGCCCGTCTCTACACCCCCATTTCAATAAATCACAATTTATTCCACTTCACCACATAATCTTTTCCAACTATATCCCCAACATTTTTAATATATCTTTCTATAAGCTCCTGCGCTCTTTGCTGCCCCTGTAACAGTAATGTATAATCTGCCTCAACAGTTTCTTTCATATTCTGTTCTGCTGCCTTAAAGGCTTCTGTCTGGTCTTTCGCCTTTATACTCTTTGCGCCCAAGCCTTCCTGTCCGACAATATATTTACCCGGATCAAGTGAGTCAGGGTGTACTTTATAACTTATAATCTCTGCATCCGGAATCGTAACAGTCACAACATTTCCATCAACACTCATATCCAGCTTTTCAGGCTTAATTCCTATCTTTACAACTCCTGAATATTCAATCCACAATTCCGTCTTAGTATTCCACCACAATATTTTATCCGTGTCTTTGTACTTCGCTGTGTTATGGTAGAAGCACTCAAGTGTTGCCAGTTCACATACCGACTGCATTTTATTAAGTGATATATCACTGCTTTTTATCTCATTTACCTGTGTTTCCTTACTACTTCCACACCCTGCAGATAATATAAGCAATATAGCACTTATTATTCCTATAAATGTATTTTTCAAATCAATCCTCATTTCTAATATGCTTTGGTTCTTAATATTATCAATCTGCTAAATCATATCTGACCTCAAGCGTATAGCCATTTGCATCCTCAAGAAGCGGCTCTATAATGCCTCTTATAATGGTTTCTGTATTCTGTCTTCCAAGTTCAAAAATCTCTGTATTCTGATTAACCTCATCCCTGACATCATCTATGCACGCAATATATGCATCTCTTGATACAGATGATGTTTCTGCACTCTTATCCTTAAAAATATAATCAAGAGAAGACATATCCACATCTATATCTTTTACTACAACATCAGGAATAGTTACTATAATTTTCTTATTATCATCATCTGCTTCAAACTGTACATCTTCCGTATCAATTCCAAATCTGACCGTTGAATTATATGATACATAATATGACAGCTTCGATGAATCCTGTTTATCATATACATACGCTACACCATTATAGGTTGTCTTATATGAATACAGCTCACCTATCTGTATAACCCTCTCCAAAGAAGAAGTCGTCTCATATGTAACAGTATGGCTGCTTTCCTTTTTAACTGACAATCTCCATATAAATATCGCTGCAGCCAGCAAAAGAACTGCACATGCTATTCCAGCTATCTTTTTTATCACTTTATTACTTAACGATGATAGTATTCCTTTTTTCAAATATCCGTCTCCATTCTACCGGTATTTTTATGCCTTCTTTTTTAATTATACAATATGAACCATCAATTATTAATGCTGCAAAAGGGCATTATTAATGCCGATTCTTCTAATTATACAATGTAAACAATCAAATTACTATGTGCCAAAAAAACATTATTAGCACCAGCTCTTCTAAATTATGCAATACAAACAATCAACTTCCAATGTGTCAAAGAAACATTATTAACGTCTGCTTATTTAATTACCGGTTCGCAATACGAATCCACGCCGGCGAGCATAAGAACCAGAAGCATATCTCTTTGAGGTCCAAGCCATGCCTCAACTGGCTCATACCACTCATGGAGCGTATGCATTCCTCCCTCCATACCGCCTCTTCCTACTGTTACCGCCGGTATTCCCATGCTTATAGGTATATTTGCATCTGTACTGCTCTCATATCTTAATTCTGGCATGACTCCTACCATCTGTGCCGCCTGCCATGCCGCCTTTACAATTTCGCAATTCTTATCCTGAACTCCTGCTGGTCTGTTTCCTACCGGTTTAATTGAAACAGTTACCTGTGGTTTATCACTATCCCAACGTGCATTTTCCTCTTTGACAGACTCATTTACCGCCTCAAAAAATTGTTTTGACATCCTGTCAAGTTCTTCACTGCTGTCCGATCTTATATCCATAAGAAATGTGGAGTCTGCTGAAATAGTATTGACAGATGTCCCACCATTTACCACTCCAACATTAAACGTAGTTTTAGGATTGTCAGGCACTTTAAAATCTGCAATCTTAGCAATTGCTCTTCCCATTGCATGAATAGGATTAGGAAGTCCGAAGTCTGCAAAGCTATGTCCGCCATTTCCTTTAAATTCCACCTCATATCTGTGGCTTCCTGTTGCCGTATATATAATTCCACCTGTCACCTGATTATCCACCGATACAAAAGCGTCTATGTGAAGTTTTTGTCCGCACTTCATACCATCAGCTTCTGCAATCTTTGTATCTTTTCCAAAGACATGCTTAATACCCTTAAGATCCCCAAGTCCTTCCTCGCATACATTTGCACAGAAAATAATATCTCCACAGGTTTGTATATTATGCTTTATAATTGCCTTTGCGACTGTAATAATCTCAGCTACAGCATGTGTATCGTCATTAATTCCCGGACAATAATATCTGTTTCCTTCTTTTTTCACAGTCACATCCGTATCAATCGGAAAGACAGTGTCCGTATGTGCCGCAAGCATGATTACCGGCCCTTTTCCTGTTCCATGCCATGTTCCAAGCACATTTCCCACCTCATCAATATGAACATCTGAAAGTCCGATTTGTTCAAATCTCTTACACACATACTCTGCCTTTTTCTCCTCGTGAAATGATGGTGCAGCAATCTGACACATCCTTAAGGTCTCCTGTGTTGTATTATCATCCTCTGCCTTGATAAACTCAAGTGCCTGATTTATCTGTGGAATATCCGTAAGCATTTTAATTCTCCTTTTCATATGACTGCCACTCATTTATATACATCCTTTTACTAATCCGTATCAGAATGGTACTGCAAAATTGTAACAGCTTTTTACCTTTACAACTCATTCTTTTTATATTCTGCCACTGCCTCTTTAGCCCTCTGCAATAATATATCATGTATATCCATACCTTTATATTCTTTATCAATCATATTCTGGAAAATACGTCCTCCTGCCTTATCAAAATGTCCTCCCCCATTTCCAAGTCCTTTACATATAAGACCTGCAACCTCATTGGCATGAATATTTTTATCACAGCTTCTTATTGATATCTGATATGCATGGCCGATGTCTGTATAAGTTATACAAAAGTCCAGTATATCAACCTGAATTGCCATATCTCCTATAATTCCAAGCACCGACTGGTCACAATGTATAGCAGATATAATAGCGAAATGCTCCTGCATATCCACATATAAATTATGAAGTGCATCTCCTGCAATCATAAGCTCAGCTATAGTCATACATGATTTTTTTAATCTTATAAGCTCAGGATAATCACCGCTTAATGCACTTCGCATATCAATATCATATTTATTAAACAAATCACCGTAGGAGGCAGTATCAGTATACAGACCGTACATTAAAGCAACACACAATTTATAATTATTTTTTACATCATAGCCTTCTGCCTCGAGCATACGCCATATAATTGTAGAACAGCTCTGATATGAATTATCAATAAATGACATATCAGTACTTTGGATTACCTGCATATGATGGTCTATCACGCCGACAACTGGAGCATCAAAGTGCTGTACATTTCCCTGATTATACTGACAGTCAACAACTATCAGAATATCAACACCCTTTGGAATCTGCGTAACATAACGCGCCGGTATCTCACACGCTTCCAGCATATATAATACACTACGTTTTTTGATAGGACCTGCGCCTCCATATATTATATCAGTATTAATTCCATTCTCTGTAAAATACTCATATAATCCTAATGCAGATGCCAATGTATCCGGGTCCGGATTGTTATGACATTGTATACATATATGCCGGTAATTCAAAAACTGACTTAAAAATCCCATCATCAATCTCCATTTCTACTAAATAACTATAATTATAACCAATTTGAACAGTTTCGCAAGTATTAATTATGATTCGTTGCATTTTCACTGATATTCTGCTAAAGTAAATAGTATAAATTTTTTATGGAGGTAATTATGTCAGATAACAATTCTATGGATTATTCAACTGTTACATTATCACTTGATGGAGATGTAGAATGTGAATGTGCCATTATAAGAATATTCCCAGCGGGGGATAATACATATATAGCATTGCTGCCTATTGAAGATGAAGATGGAGATGAAGTATTCCTTTATCGTTTTACAGAGCGGGAGGGCATGGAGCCTCTTCTTGAAAATATTGAAACAGATGAAGAATATGATATCGTTTCACAGGCTTTTGAAGAAGAGCTGGATGCTATGGAGATGGAAGCAATTTACGATTCTGAGGAAGAAGACTAATAGGCACATTTTCAAGCCGGTAATTGTTTTATAAAAGCAATTACCGGTATTATTGTAATGGCTTTTTCACACGCAATCTATATTACTATTACATACAACTTCCCACCATCTTCTGATAAATAAAAATAACACAATCAACATTATTAAGGCTTATGTTATATCATTTATTTGAATATAATTTTCATCAAGCTCCTGAATAAATCTTGATATACTCATTTTTTTATTATATCTTTCTTTAACACAGCAAAGATACAGTTTTGTCTTTGCCCTTGTCATTGCAACATAGAACATCCTTCGTTCTTCTTCTATTTCAGGATCTAGTACCGCCTTTTTGTACGGAATAATATCTTCATTTACATCTATTACAAATACTACTTTAAATTCCAGACCCTTTGAAGTATGCATTGTACATATATTTACAGCATCCGCGGGTTGTATTCCGCCATTATCTTTTTGAGAACTTTTATCATTGTTTTTTCTTTCATCTGTATTTTGATTATTGGTAGTATCTGAATATTCTTTAATATAAGCAAACCATTCTTCATAGCTTCTGACTTCCTTTGCCGACTGCGCAAGCTCCGATAATATCCTTTCTGATTCATCATAGTCTGCACCGTTTTCCTTACAATATGCTTTTATGTAATCGTCATATCCAACACCCTTCCTTATATAATTAATTGCCGCAAATGGAAGCATATTTTTCATAAGCTTTATATCAAGTATCAGATTATCAATTCTTTCCTGCATCCATAATTTATCTGTATAATAGCTTTTTACTCTTTCAATATCAACGTGACTTTCTGTAAATGCCTGACGGTTAATATATCTTAAAGGTTTATTAATTATTCTAAGATACAGACTTCTGTCATCCGCTCCCTGTACAAGCCTTATATATGCAATTATATCTTTTGATATCCGGTGTTCAAATATATTTTGAAGTTTTTCCCTTGATGCAAATGGAATTGAAGCCTTTACAAGCTCCTGTGTAATTAACCCTGCTCCACTGTTTGTACGGGATAATACACATACATCTTTATAACAGTAACCACTATCCGTATATTCTTCATTATGTATCAGTTTTTTAATCTCATCAACTATAAATGCACACTCCTTTTCAGTGTCATTAAATATATTTACGACAACCTTCTCCCCATTATCATTAACCGTTTTTATGTCCTTATAAAATCTGGATTTATTAGTATCAATTACCGATTTTGCAGCATTTACTATATTAGCTGTTGATCGGTAATTAATATTCATATCAACCCTTACCGCTTCTTTATAAATATCATTAAAACTCATCATTATTTCAGGTCTTGCACCCCTGAAACCATATATACTCTGGTCATCATCACCTACTATAAATATGTTATGTTGTGCAGCTGCAAGCTGTCTTATAACATCGAACTGTATATCAGATATATCCTGAAATTCATCTATCAGAATGTATTGGTATTTATTCTGCCAGGCAGCAAGCACGTCACTTCTTTTATCAAATAATTCGTAGCAGTATACCATCATATCATCAAAGTCAATCAGTCTTTTCTTATATAACATTTCATTATATTTTCTAAAAATACTTTTAAAAACCTGAGGCGGACAATTAACAGACTCATAGCTTTCAATATTTCTTCTGCCTCCCTTTACCATACTGATTTCTGACAATATCTTAGATGTAAAATCCTCTTTATTATCTATTTCAAGTTCATAATCATCCATAAGTGACCTTATGTATTCCATCTGTTGTGACTGTCTTATAATATTGGTTGCATTGTAATTATATGCATGTTTTAAAATCGTGAAATAAATGGCATGAAATGTGCCAAATGTGACCGCCGGATATTTATTATCTGTCAGCTTTAAGAATCTTCCCTTCATCTCTTCTGCTGCCATCCTCGTGAAGGTAATTATAAGAATAACTGATGGCTCAACCTTATATTGCTCTATAAGATTTTTAATGCGGTGTGTAATAACCGTTGTCTTGCCACTCCCCGGTCCTGCAAGCACCATCGCAGGACCTTTATAGTGACTTACTGCACTTAGCTGTGCCTCATTAAATCCCATGTATAAAAACATCGCCTCTTTCCTAATTATTTAAAATCTGTATTTATAACTTGTATGCATATACTTAGACATTTAATATACTGCATTTATAACTTATATTAATATACCTCGACATTAGATATCCAACATTCAGAAAC
This sequence comes from uncultured Eubacterium sp., assembly GCA_900545725.1. GTDB lineage: Bacteria > Bacillota > Clostridia > Lachnospirales > Lachnospiraceae > Lachnospira. The sequence goes on along the minus strand of URAI01000062.1, from coordinate 7,981 downwards.
AGCATTTAACATATGTTTTATCCAGTATATTATATGATTATTGTTATATGCCTAATATAACATTCGCTATGTTAAAGAATATAATAAGTGATAATACATCAACAACTGTTGTAATTAACGGACTTGCCATAACTGTAGGGTCAAAGCCTATCTTTTTAGCTACAATAGGAAGCACGGCACCTACTACCTTTGCAACAAATACAGTAACAATAAGTGTAAGACATACTGTTAATGACACGCTTACGGCTGCACCATCAACAACAATCAGTTTGCCAAAATTACATACTGCAAGTGTAATACCACACAATAAAGCAACACGGCTTTCTTTCCAGACAACCCTGAAAATATCCTTAAATTCAATCTCATTTAATGTAAGCGCACGTATAACTGAAACTGAAGCCTGACTTCCACTGTTACCACCAGTATCCATAAGCATTGGTATAAATGATGTCATAACAGCATAACCGGCTGCAATAATCGCATCCTGATATGTATTAATTACGGCCTGTGTAAATGATGCTGATATCATAAGCACTAAAAGCCATGGTATTCTTTTTTTCCACTGTACAAATACACTGGTTTTCATATATGGTTCTTCTGTAGGCATAATGGCAGCCATCTTTTCAATATCTTCTGTGGCCTCCTGCTCTAAAATATCAACAATATCATCCACAGTAATAATTCCTACAAGTCTCTGCTCATTGTCAACCGGTACAGTTGTAAAATCATATTTTTTAATAACTCTTGCAACCTCTTCCTGATCTGTTAATGTATTGACCATTATGACATTTTTATGCATTATATCACCTATCAGCTCATTTTCATCCTTTAAAAGCAGATATCTTAATGCAACTGTACCTATAAGCTTCCTTGACTCATCAAGTACATAACAGACATTAATCGTCTCTTTATCAAGACCAATACATTTAATTCTCTGTACGGCTTCCCCTACTGTAAGATTCTTTTTCAGATCTGCAAATTCCACAGTCATTATAGAGCCTGCTGAATCATCAGGATACTTTAAAAGATGGTTGATATCCCTTCTGGTATCAGGTTCAGCCTTGGCAAGAAGTTTCTTAACAACACTTGCCGGCATCTCATCGCACAGGTCTGTTGCATCATCCGCTGCAAGGTCATCTATAATGCTTACAGCTTCTCTTTCAGTTAGTGATGTAATAATCATCTGTTCTACATCCGTTGGAAGATAAGAAAATACATCAGCGGCAATTGACTTAGGAAGAAGTCTGAACACCTTTACAAGCTCAAGCTCCGGAAGCTCTTCAATCAGCTCTGCGATATCTGCTATGTTCATTGTTACTAACAATTCTTTCAAATCAGTATACTTATTGAGTCTAATTAACTCTTCAATTCTTTCTCTCATCACACTATACACTCCATTCCACATATAAACTTACCGCTGTCATATAAGAGTATAATAGTTGATTGCCAAAACTTATAACAATATGCAAATATGGTCAATACCGGAATATCTTATCCTGATATGGACAGATAAAAAAGAAAATAAAATATATGAAATTATATAAAATATTATATCCCTGATTAAGATATACATGTCATAAATACTCCTGACAAAATTATATAATCATATAAAATAATTACAGACCTTTGAATATGCTTAAAACTCTGATAAATGGCAGACGGTATATTCAATTATAAGGTTACGCTCGGGATACGGCTCAGAAGCCTTACTACTTCGAGGTTTACTATTCATATATACCACCTGCCTTTCACATATTCTCGTTAAATGATATCACTCAGATAATTATTTTGTCAATACTTTTTAATACCTTTGAATCTTATCACCTGAATCATCAGTATTCTTAATTGACTTTATAATAACATAATAGCTGACATTATTATTAACCTCAACTAATACACGATCCCCTGCCTTATGTCCTAATACAGCCTTTCCAAGCGGTGATTCTATACTGATAAGTCCTTCAAGGGAATCACCTCTCACAGTCGTAACAAGCTTAATCTCTTCGGTTGTACCATCATCCTCATATAACAGTTCAACTGTATTATTAACGCCTGCTTCATCTTCTTCTGATTCATCAGAAATAACAACCGCTGTATTAATCATTCTTTTAAGATATCGTATTCTGCTCTCGTTCTGGTTTTTGAATTTCTTAGCCGCATAATACTCAAAATTCTCGCTTAAATCTCCCTGAGCCCTTGCATCTTTAACATCCTCAAGAGCCTCTTTTCTTACAACAAGGGTTCTATACTCAATCTCTTCTTCCATCTTTTTTATATCATTTTTTGTTAATTCATTATGCATAACTAAACCTCCAATTATATATACAAAAAAGACTTTTACCAGATATCCCCATCTTTATACCCGGTAAAAGTCTCTTTCATCACGACCAAATCAAACCCAATAACTAAATAATTACATCATAAAACTTAAATCACAATCCCCATTGTAATTTTTCTCTATTAGCACATATTACTTTTTCAATATGACCCTTGTAACACTAAATAATTATAATATAATTTTCACGCACATTTATCTTATTCAATATTACGAGTATAATTATAACATATTTTTTGTTTCAAGTACAGCTTTTTTGTTCACCCTTTATGTATTTCATACTAAATGCATAATATATGTATGTGTTTTTTGTCTATTTCATATATATTATATTTCATATATATTCATATTCAATCATAATTATTCATTAAAGTTCAATCTTAATTATTTTTTCTTCTGTGATGTACCGGTTTTGTATTCTCCGTAACAGGCAATATCTGATATCCTCTGCTTTGTATTCCTTCAATAATCTCAGGCAAAGCTTCAAGTGTTGTCTTTTTTGGTTCTGCATCGTGCATAAGCACCATATACTCATCCCTGTCTCCAAGACTTGACAATACATTATTAACAATTGTATCTTTTGGAATCATATTCCCTGTTGCATCACCTGACTCAACATTCCAGTCAAAATATTCAAATCCGGCTTCATCAAGAAACTGTATACACTCACCAATATCACATTGGGCAATTGTATTACTTGACCCTCCCGGAAATCTGTAAAAGAATGTCTTATAACCTGTATTTTCATAAATAAACTGCTGCATATCAAGAACATCTTTTTTAAATGAATCTAATGATGCATATACTGTAGAATATTTATGCGATACAGAATGAATTCCGATTGTATGACCACTATTTACGATTCTTTGCATATTCTGTATTGCACTTTCGCTTGTATTGCATACTGTAAAAAATGTTGCCTTCACCCCATAACAGTCTAATACATCAAGAATATCTGACGTAATAGAACTTGGACCATCATCAAAAGTAAGATATACCTTCTTAACTCCCGGATATTCATCCTTATCATCAGAATTATTAACTGCCGTTGTACTTTGCACCTGTGTTGTTTCTTCAATAGTTGTCTCATCTTCGGTCTCATCTTCTTTTGATATCTCTTCTGATGTTTCTGATTCATGCCCGGAATCCCCTGGTGCATCAGCTGTTTCTGTTTTAACAACATCCGCAGAGGTATTATTTGCATTTCCATTCATTGCTTTATCAATTCCAAAACTGCATACAATTACCACTAAAACTAATACTGAAAATATTAATCCGATTATTAATGGACTCTTTATATTTTGTTTTTTTATTCTTACAGGCCTTTTATATTTTTTCCCTGAGCTATGTCTTATATCGCCCTCTACAACATCATTTTTCCCTGCATTATTGTCAGGAATGTTTTTTTTATAATCTTTTACATCCTCACGTTTCATAAACACCGCTTCCTTAATATAATCTTTTGAATATTAATTAAATTGTAATATAAAGCAATTTTTCATCCGCTTATATTTTAATACTTTATTTAATTAACCACATTATATTACGCTAATCTCAGATGATTTTCAAGCTTAAAATTACTTTTGCAATAATCTTTTATCTGATTGATTTTTCTATTAATTTCACCGACCGGGCATCCGGCATCAATTACATAATCAACACTGTCTGCTAGTCTGTACATTTTCTCTAATAAAATATCATCTATTGTACAAAAAGGTTTCTGCGTAACAAGTTCACTGGCAAGTGCATTTGCCACCGGATAATCAATATCATTTTCATATATTATACCAGCTGCAAATGGTATTCTTTTTCTTGACAGCTCCCTGTAAAAAGGTATCCCCTTTCCTGCACCGCCAAGCACTAATACCTTTGGTTTACCACAGGTTCTGTTTAATTCAACACTTCCTGTATTAACATCATATGCACCTTCTGTAAGATTATACAGCTTTCTTATCTTATCCTTTGTAAACATTTCTTCCGGTGTTCCAAATTCCACCTTATGTTCTCCATCTACAGTCATTATATAATCAGAGACTTTGCCTGCAAAGTCGATTTCGTGCAATGACATAATTACAGTAAGACCGGTATTAATAACCATTTCCTGTAATATATTAAGCAGTTCTATCTTATGCTTGATATCAAGAAATGATGTCGGTTCATCGAGTATTATTATATCAGGCTGCTGTGCTATTGCCCTGCCAAACATGACACGCTGCTTCTGCCCATCACTAAGACTTAAAAAATCCTGATTAGCAAAGCCTGTTGCATTAACCTTTTCAAGGGCATCTTTTACTATCGCATCATCTTCTTTAGTAAGCCTTCCAAAATAATCCGTATATGGATATCTTCCAAGCGCTACCACATCATATGCGCTCATCATTTCTGTCTTGATACGCTCAGTTAGAATTACTGCAAGTTTTTTGGCATATTCTTTTCCTGTATAATCTTTAATATCCTTGCCATCCAGATATACAATACCATTTACAGGCGGCAGCTCTTTGATAATACTTTTAATAAAAGTCGATTTTCCCGAACCATTTGGTCCAATAAGCGTAAGAATCTGCCCCTTATATATACCTATATTAATATTATCAATCAGAGATTTTTTATCGTATCCTATTGATAAATTCTTTGTGTAAAAATATTTTTCCATATGTACCCCTAATCTGTTTTGTAACTTACTCTCTAATCTGGTTCTTCTTTATCATAAGCCATATTACAACCGGCGCACCAAATACCGCAGTTACCGTTCCTATAGCCAGCTCCGATGGTGAAAGAATGGTTCTTGCAATAAGGTCACAAAACATACAGAACACCGAACCGCATAAGAAACATGCCGGTATTACAACTACCGGTTTTGCCGTCTTTAACATAAGTCTTGTAATATGCGGAACTGCTATTCCCACAAATGATATCGGTCCTGCAAGTGCTGTAACACATGAAGACAACAGACTTGATAATGTTATAATAACAATTCTGAATACCGGTATATTTATCCCAAGACTCTTTGCATATCCCTCGCCCAACTGATATGCACCAATTGGTTTTGAAAAGAAAAATGTAACTATTGTCACTGGAATGACAAGTATACAGGCAGCTTTAACCATACTCCATGAACTTCCCGAAAAACTCCCAAGTGCCCAGTGTGTCAGATTGGCAATCTGTGAGTCATTAGCAAATGTAATTGAAAAATCCGTAACGGCTGAACATATATAACTAATCATAATTCCGATAACAAGAAGCATGGACATGCTCTTTACTTTTTTTGCAAATACAAGCACATACATAAGTGATAACAGTGATCCTGCAAATGATGCAGCCATCTGTATCCACATAGGTATGGACGGAATAAACTTTAATAAGAATATCATTGTTATTGCAAGAAACATCTTAGCTCCTGATGAGATACCAAGTACAAAAGGACCTGCTATAGGATTTCTGAAAAATGCCTGCAAAAGATATCCCGAAAGTGATAATGCGCCTCCAAGTACAGCGGCTGTAAGCAGTCTGGGAAGCCTGATTTTCCATATAATGTTATAGGCTGCAAGATTCTGTTCCTGCTTTAGAAATATTATTTTGAATATCTGCAACGGTGTTATATGAACACTTCCTGTATTAACATTCAGAATAACTGCCACTACAAAAAAAACTATAAGCATTATATATATAAACTGATATCTTATAATATTTTTATAATTTAATGTTTTTTTCATTACTACCCCATTTCAATATAGTAAAAGGAACTGCCGCAATATCTTTGCATATACGACAGTCCCTCTCATTTATTACAGTAAAAATCTGTTGCTTTTAACTATAATCTCAGTAAGCATATAATAATTATTTAAGTTTCTTTAAATAAGTAAGCTCTGATGTATTGGCATCTGCATTTAACATAAGGTTAATATCATTAACCATACTTCCGATAGTATCTGCAATCTGGAAGAAATCAGGTGTTGTACACCATACATTACCTTCCTTTACAGCCTTAAACTCTGATAATGTGCTGTTATATCCTGTAAAATCAGCAAGCGTTGATGGCTTACCACCAAGACTCCATATATATATAATATAATCAGCATCTTTTGCAGTATCATAGAACTTTTCCATTTCCATAGTCTGTGTTCCTGTCTTATCAGGATTAAGATTGTCAAAAATGTATTCTCCACCTGCCATATTTACCATTTTTGCAAGGTAGTCACCGGCATTTCTTACATACAGCTTACCCTTAGATGTAATATAAAATACTGCCACCTTCTTGCCTGTCTTTTCAACATTAGAAAGCTTAGTAATATATTCGTCCTGCTGGTTAAACATTTTTTCAGCACTTTCTTCCTGGTCGCAGAAAGCCGCATAGAATTTAGCCCATTCAACTCTTCCTAATGGTTCCTCTTCATATGTTGACTGGTCAAGAATATAATTAACACCTAATTCCTTTAACTTAGCTGCCACTTCTGGTACTGATGAAAGCATTGTTGAATATACAGCTATACTAGGTGCCCCTGCTACAATAAGTTCATAATCTGGCTCTTTATAATTACCAATATATGTTAATTTGTTATTATCAAAAGCTTTCTTTACATCATCTATATACCACTCATCCTTATTATAAGTAACCTGACTTATATTAGAAAGACAATTACTTGCATTCATAAGTGATGTAACAGGTGTCGATGATACAAGCATGTTAGTAACCGGAGCCTTTAATACTATTACATTGCTGTCAACTGATGGTGTAGACATTCCATCAGGTACAATTAAAAGCTTAGTCTCTTTATCTACTATCGCTGTGTCTTCATCCCTGTTAGTAATCGTAAGCATCTTGTATCCGCCCTTATAGTAATCCACCTTAAAAAGCTTGGCATACTTTAATTCCATAGTATGGTCAAATTCCAGCTTACCGTCATACTGTTTTGCATCGCCTGATGTATTCTGTGCTGTCTTATTATCACTTCCACAGCCTGTTAGAGCCGTACCTGATAATGCAAATACAACAATCATCATAAGAGCTGCTAATCTCCTGGATAATCCGGCGATTTTTCTCATTTTCATTGTTCTTTTCTTCATTCTTACCTCCATCTTTGGATTAGTATTTGAGGTATTAATAAGAATGCAGTCTGCATATAATTGATAATATACGTTGTGCTGAGATTAAAGAGCTGCTGATATTGCTAGTCCACAAAAAGATTCTCAAACGAATCCAAAAATCAATAAATATGCACAAAAATAAATAGTCAACTGTTCTCGCAGCAACTATTAAAAACTGCCTATAAACCGGTCTCCTGACTTACACGTCACCGCCTGTATATGCCTTCCCGGATTAGCATAAACTTATCCATGCAATAATTTAAAATTAACACAGCAGGTTAATTTTAAATCAATCCAGTGGCGTATTATATACAGACTCTTTGCTTACAGTAGCGGAACTGCTCAGGACTTCCACCTGATTCCCTGAGTGAATAACATAATATTAAAATACAGCCTTACATATTCGTGCAATATGTTGTTACACTCGTTTATAGTGTATATTTTACCTCATCTTTTCTATCATAATATGGGTTATATTGTATGTCAAGGATATATTAATATATATATATGAATAAATTTAAAATATTGCTCAAATTTGTCCGTATTACAAGGACTTTTTCA
>URAI01000061.1 GCA_900545725.1 uncultured Eubacterium sp. | reverse complement strand
TTATCGCAGAGCCAAATCTGACATTTGGCTCGCGATTCCTCCGGCATTAAAAATGTCTGCGGAATGGAGATTTATATGAGAGTTGGAATGGGATATGATGTTCACAAACTTATAGAGGGACGTAAACTTATTATTGGCGGAGTGGATATACCATATGAGCTTGGACTTCTTGGACACTCAGATGCTGATGTTCTCCTTCATGCAATTATGGATGCATTGCTTGGTGCAGCAGCACTAGGTGATATAGGAAAGCATTTTCCGGATAATGATGACAGATATAAAGGTATATCAAGCCTTAAGCTGCTTGAACATGTAAGAGAACTTTTAGATACTAATAATTATATTATTGAGAATATAGATGCAACTATTATAGCACAGAAACCAAAGATGAGACCTTATATTGACGATATGAGAAAGAATATTGCTGATACTCTCAAGATTGATATCAATCAGGTTAATGTCAAGGCTACAACAGAGGAAGGTCTGGGCTTTACGGGAAGTGGAGAGGGTATATCTTCACAGGCAATATGCAGTCTTAATTCTGTTAATAATTATATATATGGTGAGTCGGATATGACAAATTGTTGTGGCGGATGTAATAATTGTTCAATAAAATAATATAAACAATTTTTCATTTGAGGAGACAACATGAGTTTTATAAAGTTTATAAAGCAGGAGATAGCTGTGATAAAGGATCGTGACCCGGCAATAAAATCTACGATGGAAGTGTTTTTATATCCGAGCTTCTGGGCTATATTGAAATATCGCAGGGCACATAAGCTGTATTTGAAGAAGCATTTTTACAGGGCGAGAAGAATATCGCAGAAAGCCGCAAGAAAGACCGGTATAGAGATACATCCGGGAGCAACTATAGGTGAGGGATTATTCATCGACCACGGACATGGTGTTGTAATCGGAGAGACGGCGATTCTTGGCGATAATGTTACATTATATCAGGGAGTAACGCTTGGAGGAACAGGAAAGGAACAGGGAAAGAGACATCCTACAATAGGCAATAATGTCCTTATTGGAGCAGGAGCTAAGATTCTTGGTTCATTTACAATAGGAGATAATTGTAAGATAGGAGCCGGTTCCGTTGTATTAAAGGATGTTCCGTCTAATTCAACGGTAGTCGGAGTTCCGGGAAGAATAATTATAAGAAATGATATAAGAGTCAATAATGATTTAGATCAGGTACATCTTCCTGATCCGGTTATGAATGATATAGATGAATTAAAGGCAGAAAATGCAAGACTTAGGTTAAGGGTCAGCAAGCTTGAAAATGACAGATTAAAATAATATAAGCAGTACTGGGATTAAGGCTTTGCTGGTATGAAAAAGTCAGCGGAGCTGACCGGCGGCTTGCAGCAGTATTTGCAGGCGAAGCATGAAAAATATAGATAATAGAGCAGTGAAGCTTTAGAAATGGAGAATGAGATGAAGATTTATAATACATTGACAAAGAAAAAAGAAGAGTTTATTCCCATAGAAGAGGGCAAGGTTAAAATGTATGTATGTGGACCTACTGTATATAATCTTATCCATATAGGCAATGCAAGACCTATGATATGCTTTGATACAGTAAGAAGATATCTTGAATATAAAGGCTACGATGTTAATTATGTGTCAAATTTTACAGATGTAGATGATAAGATTATTAAAAAGGCTATAGAAGAGGGTGTCACAGCAGAAGAGATATCACAAAGATATATAGCAGAGTGCAAAAAGGATATGGAAGGCATGAATATCAAGCCTGCAACTACACATCCGCTTGCTACACAGGAGATAGGTGGGATGATTGATATGATTCAGACACTTATTGATAAGGGGTATGCTTATGCTGTTAATGGAACTGTATATTACAGAACAAGAAAGTTTGAGGGATATGGCAAGCTTTCTAAGAAGAATATTGATGATTTAGAGGCAGGACATAGAAGCATCAAAGTGGCAGGGGAAGATGAGAAAGAAGATCCACTTGATTTCGTACTATGGAAGCCGAAAAAGGACGGAGAGCCCTATTGGGAATCATCATGGAGTGAGGGAAGACCGGGATGGCATATCGAGTGTTCAGTTATGTCTAAGAAATATCTGGCTGACACAATAGATATCCATGCAGGTGGTGAAGATCTTATATTCCCACATCATGAAAATGAAATTGCACAGTCTGAGGCAGCTAATGGTGTACCATTTGCAAAGTACTGGATGCATAATGCATTTTTAAATATTGATAATAAGAAGATGTCTAAGTCACTTGGTAATTTCTTTACAGTCAGGGATATCAGTAAAGAATATGATCTTCAGGTACTTCGTTTCTTTATGTTATCAGCCCACTACAGGAATCCGATTAATTTCAGCCACGACCTTATGGAGTCGGCTAAGAATGGTCTTGACAGAATTATTACGGCAGTATCTAATCTTACAGAGCTTGAAAATACAGCTAAAGATGGAGAACTTACATCAAAAGAAAAAGAAGTGTTAGATACAACTAATGAAGTATTTAATAAGTTTGAAGCTTCAATGGATGACGATTTTAATACAGCTGATGCAATTGCGGCGGTATTTGAGCTTGTAAAGCTTGCTAATACTAACAGCAGTACAGACAGCACAAAGGCATTTATAAGCCAGATGAAGAAAAAAATCATAACACTTACAGATGTATTGGGGCTTAAGGTGGAAAAAGAAAATGAAATGCTTGATGAAGAGATTGACAGCCTTATTGCACAAAGACAGCAGGCAAGAAAGGATAGAGATTTTAAGAGAGCAGATGAGATAAGGGATATGCTTCTTGAAAAGGGAATTGTATTAGAGGATACAAGAGAAGGTGTAAGATGGAAGAGAGCGTAAATCAGGGAAATAATACTGCGGACAGTAAAGTGGCAGATATTGATACAGCGGATGTTGAGAATCTTACAGTACAGTTAAAAGAGGTGCTCAATCTTAAGGATACAGATCCTAAGCAGCTTTCACCACTTGTACTTGCATATATAGGTGATAGTGTATATGACCTTGTAATAAGAACGTATCTTATAAGTCTTGGCAATATGCCTGTTAATAAGATTAACAGGCATGCATGCAGACTTGTCAAGGCACAGATGCAGTCACAGATGATTGGCATAATAGAGCCAATGTTTGAGGGTTATGAAGAGGCAGTATACAAAAGAGGCAGAAATGCCAAGTCATATACAGCGGCAAAGAATGCAACAATAACGGATTACAGGAGAGCTACGGGATTTGAAGCACTTATGGGATATCTGTATCTTTCGGGTAAATATAGCAGAATGATGGAGCTTATTAAGGCAGCACTTACAGGAATTGGCGAATTGAAGTAAAGGAAGTCTTAAAAAGGTGTGAGATTAATGGAAGAAGAAAAATTGCCTGAGCAAATTTTTCTTCGCCTCTTCGCAACAAAAGCTGCTCAGAAATGGAGATTAGTATATGAGATATAAGGAATTTATTATAGATGGAAGAAATGCTGTATTAGAAGCATTTCGTTCGGGAAAGACGATTGATAAACTGTTTGTTCTTGATGGCTGTCAGGATGGTCCGGTAAGGACAATAATAAGAGAAGCAAAAAAGACAGATACTATTATTAACTTTGTAGATAAGGAAAGACTTGACAGATTATCTGATTCAGGACATCATCAGGGAGTTGTTGCGCAGGCGGCGGCATATGAATATGCAGAGGTTGAGGATATACTTGAGAATGCAAGACAGAAAGGAGAAGATCCGTTTATTTTTATTCTTGATGAGATTGAAGACCCACATAATCTTGGTGCGATTATAAGAACAGCTAATCTTGCGGGAGCACATGGTGTTATAATTCCTAAAAGACGTGCTGTAGGTCTTACGGCTACTGTGGCAAAGACATCGGCAGGAGCAATTAATTATACACCTGTTGCTAAGGTGACCAATATAGGAAGAACCATAGATGAACTTAAAAAATCCGGTATGTGGTTTGTATGTGCCGATATGGGCGGAGATACAATGTATAACCTTAATCTTAAAGGCTCGATAGGACTTGTAATAGGTAATGAGGGTTCGGGAGTAAGCCGTCTTGTTAAGGAGAAGTGTGATTATATAGCATCTATTCCCATGAAAGGAGATATTGATTCACTTAACGCTTCTGTGGCAGCAGGAGTACTTGCCTATGAGATTGTAAGACAGCGTATGATGTAGCTGATTAGAATGGTGGTCAGTGTGAAAAATAAGCTTGATGGTTTGTTTTATCACAAGTTCATAAATGAACAGGTTGTTTGTTTCTGAGCAGAACAAATAGCCAATGATGGCGCAAGAACAATCGCCTGTGCGGATTTTTCTTCGCCTCTTCGCAGCAAAACTGCTCAGAAATGAGGATTAATATGATATTGCAGGGGCTTAAGGATGAGGAGCTTATAAAGCTTTACAGAGATGGCAATGAGGATGCAATAGATATTATATTTGAGAGATATAAGTATCTTGTAAGAAAAAAAGCAAAGGCAATGTATATAGCTGGAGGAGATAATGATGATCTTATTCAGGAGGGTATGATAGGTCTGTATAAGGCTGTGAGAGATTATAATGAAGACAGACAGGCTTCATTTGCAACTTTTGCAGGAATGTGTATTAACAGGCATATGATGTCGGCTGTAACAGCATCAAACAGAAAGAAGAATATTCCACTTAATTCATATGTTTCATTTGATGCACCGGCTGATGGCGATGAACAGTCAGGAACAAGACTTGTGGAAGTTCTTAAGCCGGATAATGAGCAGAATCCTGAATACATGTTTATAGACAGGGAGCATACCCGGCTTTTAGAAGATAAAATCGTAAGTGCCTTAAGTGTATATGAGAAGAAGGTGCTTGATATGTATCTTGAAGGAAAGGATTATATAGAGATTGCAAAAGAACTTAATAAGCAGCCTAAGTCTGTAGACAATGCAATCCAGCGTATACGCATAAAAGTGGCACGAATTGGGAAACATGGTGAGTTGGATTATTAATAACTTGACAAATAAATGATTATATAATATTATTGAATATGTCTGAATTAAGGCATGTGCTACTGTGGCTTAGTGGTAAAGCACTTCATTGGTAATGAAGAGATCGGGGGTCCGATTCCCCTCAGTAGCTTATATTATATGATGAACTGTCATACTAAATTAGTTTTTTATATAGAATATATGTATACATTTACATAAGATATCCTATATAAAACATAATTAGTATGGCAGTTTTTTTATGATAAAAGCTTGTATGATATTGTATTAAGTATGTTAAATTTAATGATTTCTGTATTGTTTTGTATTATAATTTATAGTAACTATCAGTAAGGTACACAGATATAATTTTTTATGCTAAGAGTATCTGAAAATTGGAATCAGAGTTAATTATGATGTTAGAAGTATGATTTAAAACATATAGTAAAACTATAGCAGAGATAATATTTACCACATTATACCTGCGGAAATGGAGTATGATATGGAAGAATTATTACAGCCTACAGACCACATAAGTGGATTTGATGTAAGACCCGGTTATTATCTTATTAATGGTGCTAATCCTGTAAGAGGCGGGGTAAATTTTACAATACATTCATTTTATGCAACATCTGTTACACTTCTTTTGTTTAAAAGACAGCAACAGGAGCCGTATGCGGCAATAAAATTTCCTGAAAGATACAGAATAGGCAATACATATTCAATGATAGTTTTCGGACTTGATATTACTGAGTTTGAATATGCATATTCAATAGATGGTCCTTACGATGAGAAAAAAGGAATTATATTTAATAAGGATAAATATATATTAGACCCATATGCTAAGGCTGTTACCGGTCAGAGCGTGTGGGGAGAAAAGTTAAAGGGAGAGAGCTGTTATAAGGCAAGAGTTGTTGATACCTCATATGACTGGTCTACGATTAATCATCCGAGACATGCGTTTGAGGATCTGGTAATATATGAAATGCATGTCAGAGGATTTACCAGGGATGGTTCATCTGGTGTGAAATTTCCGGGAACATTTGAAGGAATAAGAGAAAAGATACCATATCTTATAGAACTTGGGATTAATGCGGTCGAACTCATGCCTGTATTTGAATTCGATGAACTTGGCGGAAGCAGGGAATATGAGGGTGAAAAGCTTCTTGATTACTGGGGATACAATACAGTCTGTTTTTTTGCTCCTAATACAAGTTATACATCAGCGGTTGAATATAACCATGAGGGAACGGAGCTTAAAAATCTTATAAAAGAGCTAAACATGCATGGAATAGAAGTTATTCTTGACGTAGTATTTAATCATACGGCAGAAGGAGATGAAAAAGGACCATTTTTCTCATTTAAGGGAATTGATAATAATATATATTATATGCTTACACCGGATGGAAGATATTATAATTTCAGTGGCTGTGGAAATGTTCTTAACTGTAATCATCCGATTGTGCAGCAGTTTATATTAGACTGTTTAAGATACTGGGTAATCGAATACCGTGTTGACGGTTTCAGGTTTGACCTCGCATCAATTCTTGGAAGAAATGAAGATGGTTCACCTATGGAGAAGCCTCCGCTTCTTGAAAGCCTTGCATTTGACCCGATACTCGGCAAAGTAAAGCTTATTGCAGAAGCGTGGGATGCGGGTGGATTATATCAGGTTGGAACATTTCCGGCATGGAACAGATGGGCAGAGTGGAATGGAAAGTACAGGGATGATTTACGAAGGTTTCTAAAAGGGGATGGAGGACTGGCAAAAGTGGCAGTCCAGAGGATAACAGGCTCAAGAGATATATATGACCCTCAGATAAGGGGAGATAGTGCATCTGTTAATTTCTTAACATGCCATGATGGCTTTACGCTCTATGATATTTATTCATATAATGTAAAACATAATGAGAAAAATGGCTGGAATAATACAGACGGTGCCAATGATAATAACAGTTGGAACTGTGGTATAGAAGGGGAGACGGATAATCCTGAGATTCTTAAGCTTAGAAAGAGAATGTGTAAAAATGCATTTGCAACACTTATGTGCAGCCGTGGGGCGGCACTGTTCCTGGCAGGAGATGAGTTCTGTAACACGCAGTATGGCAATAATAACGGATATTGTCAGGATAATAAGATATCATGGCTGGACTGGAACCGGCTTATACAAAACCATGATATGTTTACATTTGCCCAATATATGATTAATTTTAGAAAACGTCATAAGGTAATAACTGCAGCAACTAAGCAGGCATGGTGTGGTTTTCCTGATATAAGCTTTCATTCATGTAAGTCATGGAACGGAGAATATGATTGTGATACAAGAGTTATTGGGGTTATGTATGCAGGAAGAACATTAGATGATAAGCATGAGGATATTGTATACATAGGAATTAATGCATACTGGGAAAATATACAGGTAGAGCTGCCAAGACTTCCTGACAACATGAAATGGAATCTTTGCGCTGATACATTTGCAGAAAAGCCGGAAGATATTAATACAATTATAAATGATGCATATATAACTATAGGCTCAAGAAGTGCTGTTGTTTTAGAGACTGTTACTGTCTGATAATACCAAAGAGCCGAATCTGATATCCGGCTCTTTGATTCTTATGACGTTAGGAAATGCCTGTGGAATACAGATAGTTGATATTTACTTAATTACAAGTGCCTGATAGAAATACATTTTATAATAATATGAAAATTCCTCTATACTTCGTTCAATTATACCATATGTCGGGTCTGCAAGAGTGACAGTGGAGGTGTTAAGATTAAAGCCTGTAAGGACAGTGCAGTGTTCATTAGTTGGCCATGAGAATGTCTGACCATTGCCAACGTCAATATCTATATAAGTGACTTCGGCATCGTAATTAAAGCATGTCCATATGATAATGGGATGACCTTTTGTAAGCTCATTAAATATAGTATTTACTGAAGAATAGCTTAATGAATTGGCGCTGAGTGGTGAATTATTATCCTGTAAAAATGTATTTGCAGCAGTTATAATGGCAGGTGAAAAACAGCCACTCCCATGTTCAGACCATGGGGAACCGTAAAAGTAATTAATATAACTTCCGGGTTCAAGATAATCCTTTGTTGGCAGGTAATTGGCAGCCATATATTCCTTATCTACATCAAAGCCATAGAATTGAAGGACTTCTGTAAGTGAAGTTATTTCACAGCCGGTAGGAAGTTCAGGATACTGGCTTATATATGGAACATCAATGGAATAGGAATCTGGAAGTGTAATTTCACTATCGGCGGCAGTTGTATAATTATTATCTGCTGACATAATAAGAGATGGGTCTATAGAAGTGGTCTCTTTTGTATCCGCAACCTCAACTGTAACAGTGTCATCCTGTCTGTTATTAATCTGAAAATGACTGAATATTAATATACAGCCAACAGTTATTATAATTAATAAAAATGTTTTTTTATTAGCTGAATTCATAAATATTAAATCCCTTTAAATCATTCTGTCGTTATTTCATATTTATTTTAATTATATATGTTTTAAGGATTGATTGCAAACACTTAAGTGTGCTATTATAAATAAGTATGGTCTGGCAATGAAAAAGAATTGTTATAACAGATTATATGAATACATGTTTATAGATGCTGCCTGTGGGTGGCGGAATGGAGGAAACTATGGTAAAAGCTATCGTTGGCGCTAACTGGGGTGATGAAGGTAAGGGTAAGATTACAGATATGCTTGCTGAAGAATCAGATATAGTCGTAAGATTCCAGGGAGGAAGCAATGCAGGACATACTATAATTAATGATTATGGAAAGTTTGCACTTCATCTTCTGCCATCAGGCGTTTTCTACAATCATACAACAAGTGTAATCGGTAATGGTGTTGCACTTAATATTCCTTATCTTGTAGATGAATTAAAGAGTCTTACAGATAGAAATGTACCAATGCCTAAGATATTAGTATCTGACAGGGCACAGATACTTATGCCTTATCATGTAGATTTTGATACATATGAAGAAGCAAGACTTGCAGGTAAGTCATTTGGTTCTACTAAATCAGGTATTGCACCATTTTATTCAGATAAATATGCAAAGATTGGTTTTCAGGTATGTGAACTTTTCGGAGATGAGGATGAATTAAAGGATAAGATTAAGAATGTTGTAACATTAAAGAATGTTATGCTTGAGCATCTTTATCATCAGCCACTTCTTAAGGAAGAAGATATATTTAATACTCTTATGGAATATAAAGAGATGATTAAGCCTTATGTTACAGACACATCTAAGTTTTTACATGAGGCACTTAAAGAAGGTAAGAAGATTCTTTTAGAAGGCCAGTTAGGTTCATTAAAGGATCCTGACCACGGAATATATCCAATGGTTACATCATCTTCAACGCTTGCACCTTTTGGTGCTATCGGTGCCGGTATTCCTGCAAACTCTATACAGGAGGTTGTTACAGTTGTTAAGGCATACTCATCAGCAGTAGGAGCCGGAGCATTTGTAAGTGAGATATTCGGCGAAGAAGCTGATGAATTAAGACACCGTGGTGGTGATGGCGGTGAATTTGGTGCTACAACAGGCCGTCCAAGAAGAATGGGCTGGTTTGATGCTGTTGCTACACGTTATGGTGTAAAGATGCAGGGAACAACAGAAGTTGCACTTACTGTTATTGATGTATTAGGATATTTAGATGAGATTCCTATGTGTGTAGGTTATGAGATAGATGGAAAGGTAACTAAGGATTTCCCAACAACTCCACAGCTTGAAAAGGCTAAGCCGGTATGGAAGAAGCTTCCGGGCTGGAAGTGTGACATCAGAGGAATTACTAAGTATGAGGATCTTCCTGTTGAATGTAGGAATTATATAGAAGCAATCGAGCAGGAAATCGAAGCTCCAATTACTATGGTATCTAATGGTCCTGGCAGACATGAGATTATTCATAGAAAGAGTTCATATTCTAAATAATATATGCGATAAATGATTATATTAAAAATATAAGATTAATATTATATACGGTTAATACGATAATATTATCCTATAATTATTGATTTTGGGAATGAACAGAATAATTATAAATCTGATATAATAAAATAATATATTAAAAGACACCGGAGAGTGGAGTAATACGGAAATTTATTTTCGTATTATACACTCGTCGGTGTCTTTTAGTTTTAGTTTTTAATTTTGTTCTTGTGTATTCCTGTTTTATCTTTTTGTTAAGGTATTGGCAGGCTGTAATTTATTTTTTAGAAAGCAGATGAGCCATAAGCCTTATGGCATATCCTACAACAGGCAGACATATGTCAATAACTATAAGTCCCTTAAGAAGTGTTCGCGCTGTTTCTGTATTAATAAATGCAACAATAAGAGTAGTCAGTATAAGTAATATCCACAATATGACGATGGCAAGAGCTGTAACCTTTTTAAATGTATTCATTATACAATCAATCCTCCGTAATCATACAGGTGTTTTTTACCTGCAATAAATAATTTAGATATTATTATACATCAGCAATA
The DNA here is from genome assembly GCA_900545725.1 of uncultured Eubacterium sp. GTDB lineage: Bacteria > Bacillota > Clostridia > Lachnospirales > Lachnospiraceae > Lachnospira. The sequence continues at coordinate 4,198 of URAI01000061.1, read as the reverse complement.
ACATGTATACAATATATATTTTATTATATACAAATGCATTTGTATAACAGATATAAAATTATACAGGCCGTATCGGATAAACAGGTTTACTTGTTCATATGGAAATATAATAAATGGTTGTATTATTGGGATTTTAAGGTTATAATAACATGATGGAAAAATTATCATTATAAAATAAATATATGACCTGTTGCACAGAAGGTAGCAACCGGTTTACATATATTATTATGAAAGGAATATATAATGTTAAAGAATGTATTGGACTATTTAGACATATCTGTAGAAAAATATCCTGATAAGACTGCTGTTGCAGATCAGAATAATTCATATACATATACTGAATTACAGGATAAAGCAAAGAGAGCCGGAGCAGGTCTTTTATCTGTGACACAGCCTCACATGGCAGTTCCGGTATATATGGATAAAAGCTGTGAAGCCCTGGCAGTATTTATGGGAGCTGTTAATGCAGGCTGTTTCTATGTAATGTTAGACCCATCACATCCGGCAGAAAGAATTAACATGATTCTTGAAACTCTCGGTGCAACATTTATGGTGGTTAATGAAAAGTCGGCTAAAAAACAGGCTAAGCTTGGATTTAAAGGCGCGGTTGTAAGTGTGGAAGAACTTTTGTCACATGAAGTTACATCTGATGAAGAAAAGAAGCTTGATGATATCAGACAGCAGTCACTCGACATAGATCCATTGTATTCTATATTTACATCAGGCTCAACGGGGGTTCCTAAGGGAGTGATTGTAAATCATCGTTCAGTTATAGATTTTATAGACTGCTTTACATCGACATTTAATATAACAGATAAAGATATAATAGGTAATCAGGCGCCATTTGATTTTGATGTATCCGTAAAGGATATCTATTCAACATTAAGCACAGGTGCTACCATGCAGATAATACCAAAACAGATGTTTTCGTTTCCTGCCAAGCTGTTAGACTATCTTGAGGAGAGAAAGGTAACGACACTTATATGGGCAGTTTCAGCCTTATGTATAGTAACGACGCTTAATGGATTTGAATATAAGAGACCGTCCTATATTAATAAGGTTATATTCTCGGGTGAAGTTATGCCAATTAAGCATCTTAATGCATGGAGAGCTCAGTATCCGGATGCAATGTTTGTCAATGTATATGGACCGACAGAGATTACATGTAACTGCACATATTATATTATAGACAGGGATTATGAATTAGATGAGACACTTCCTATGGGTAAGGCATTTCCTAACGAAAGAGTATTCCTGCTTGATGATAATGACAAGCTGATAGATTCTTCACGAGAAGGTGTAACTGGCGAGATATGTGTATCAGGTACGGCAGTAACACTTGGATATTTTAATAACAGGGAAAAGACTAATCAGGCATTTGTACAGAATCCTCTCAATGATAATTTTAATGAGATAATATATAGAACAGGTGATTTGGGATATTATAATAAAGATGGACAGTTATGTTTTTCATCAAGAAAAGATTTCCAGATTAAACATATGGGACACAGAATTGAACTTGGTGAGATAGAGATGGCAATTAATGCGATTGATAATGTGTTAAGAGCCTGCTGTATATTTGATAAAGATGCCAATAAGATATTAGGCTTCTATGAGGGAGATACAGATAAAAAGACAATTATGCATGAACTTATGCAAAAGCTCCCTAAGTTTATGATACCATCTGAATTTATACAGGTTACAATGCCTATTACTAAAAATGGTAAGATAGATAGAAAAGTACTTATGGATAATTATAATGCAGCTAAGAATTAATAAGTATTATAAATTAACAGGCTGATTGCTGCTGAAAAGACAATAGATATGTTATGGCTGTCTGTGCGGCAGGTACACATGCAGTTATGCAGATATAGATGGAGAAAATGTAGTTTTTACGCAATTAAAACATATATTAAATACATCTATTAAAAGTATTTATAAAAAAGCCTGCGGAATGGAGAAAAATATGCTTGAAATAGCAGATATTATAGATATTGCAGGAAAAGAGGGAACTCCTGCATATATATTTGATCTTGATGTATTAAAAGAAAGAATGGAAAAGCTTCAGAGCGTGTTAGGTGAGGATGTGAATTTATGTTATGCCATGAAGGCTAATCCTTTTCTTGTACATGCCATGAAAGAACTTGCAGCAAAGTTTGAGGTGTGTTCACCGGGAGAGTTTGCAATCTGTGAAAGAGAGACTGTTGATATGAATACAATAGTTCTTTCAGGAGTTAATAAGGAAAAACATGATATATGTCATGTTATGGATGATTGTGGCGGAGTAGGGATGTATACGGTAGAATCGGTAAGTCAGTTCAACCTGTTGAATGAATGTGCTACAGAACGTAAGAAATGCATTAATGTATTATTAAGACTTACAAGCGGTAATCAGTTCGGTCTTGATGAAGAAGAACTTGAAAAGCTTATTGCATCACATAAAGAATATGAATATATCAATATATGCGGCTTACAGTGTTATACAGGAACACAAAAAAAGAAAGTAAGCCAGATGGCAAAGGAATTACAGCATATGGATGAGCTGTGTGATATGTATAAGGACAAATATGGCTTTATAACAAAAGAGATAGAATATGGTCCGGGACTTCCTGTAAATTATTTTGGGGAAGATATATACAATGACAATTATGATATGCTTGAGGAATTTGCAACAGAGCTTAATAAGATTAAGCATAAGTATGAGATAACGCTTGAAATGGGAAGATATATGGCAGCCACATGTGGAATATTCGTATCAGAGGTAGCAGATGTCAAGACTAATAAGGGACAGAATTACTGTGTTATTGATGGCGGAATTAACCATATTAATTATTATGGACAGGCTATGGCAATGAAGATACCGGCATACACATTTGTGAAAGCTGATGGTACTATAGCAGCCGGCGTAGATATGGCAAAGAAACAGGCTGTACAGACTGCTGAGAATATGGAAAAATGGACAATAGTAGGTTCATTATGCACAGTAGGAGATGTGATTGTAAAGAATATTCCTATTGGTAATCCACAGCCGAAGGATAAGATAATATTTTATAATATAGGTGCATATTCTGTGACAGAGGGAATTTACCTGTTTTTAAGCAGAAGAATGCCAAAGATTGTGGCGTACTCAAAAAAGGAAAAAGCCGTTGTATACAGGGATGTCCTGGCATCGGACACAATAAATTCACGGATGAGCCTGGTACGGAAATAAAAAAGGTACTTGACGAACATAGTGATGTGTTGTATTTTAAATTCGATACAGACAGCAGGTCTGTAAAAAAAGGAATGAATTTGAAAACAGAAAGGTTAGGTTTTACAGATGGATCAGTTAATGGAAATTTTAACAGAGGTTAATGCAGATGTAGATTTTGAAACATGTGATACACTTATTGATGACGGGATTTTAGATTCTTTTGATATTGTATCTATTGTTGGTGAATTAAACGATACATTTGATATCGATATCACACCGGCAGATATTGTTCCGGAAAATTTTAATTCTGCAGAAGCAATGTGGGATATGATTCAGAGGCTTCAGGATCTTTAAGATTAATTTTATTTGATATCTTGAAAATGTGTGTTATAATATTGATATAGGAGCAGTCCAAGGGTATTTTTAAGGAAGGTGGTTTGTATGTCATCTATTTCATTTTATAATTCAGAGTCCATTAATATGCTGCTTTCATCCGGTTTAACGACCAGAAAAAGCAACAGTATTTTTGGCAGTCAGGGTTACGCATTTTCAGGGATTGATTTATCCACATTATCATCAATCCGGAATGGCTCTTATCACAAGCTGTTAAAGTCTTATTATGAAAAAGAGGACAATGACGGCACAACGGCGGATAAGACCAATAAGAAAGACACAACGACGGATACGGCATCACAGAAGTTAAACGGCGCAGCAGTCCGTGATAAAGCGGCCGATGTGGTGGATTCCGTATCTGATTTAAAGAAGCCGGCCCTCTGGGAGAAAAAGAGTGTAACGGATAAAGAAGGCAATACCACAAAGGAATATGATACCGATGCGATTTATAAAGCTGTATCAGACTTTGTTTCCAATTATAATTCGCTGGTAGAAAAGACGGGTAAGTCTGACGATAACAGCGTATTAAGAAATGCATCTTCCATGGTAAGCTATACAAAGGCAAATCGGTCATTGTTGAAGAGTATAGGCATTACAATCGGAAGTGACAAT
>URAI01000060.1 GCA_900545725.1 uncultured Eubacterium sp. | reverse complement strand
GCAATGAAGTAGCTAAGGTTACACTTGAAGCTTATGCTTACAGAGTAGCTAAGTATATCGGTTCTTATACAGCAGCAATGAACGGTGTAGATGCTATCACATTTACAGCAGGTGTTGGTGAAAATGCAGCATGGTTAAGACCAATGGTATGCAAGTATCTTGGATTCCTTGGTGTTAAACTTGATGAAGAAGCATCTGAGAAGGCTTGTGGTGTTGAAGGAATTATTTCTACACCTGATTCAAAGGTTAAGCTTTGCGTAATTCCAACTAACGAAGAACTTGCAATTGCAAGAGAAACATTAGCACTTACAAAGTAATTGCAGACAGTCACTGATAAGCAGTTTTTACAGGGAATTTATACAATTATTTCTGTATAATAGGATTATTATAAATTATCTTCAAATAACGACAAATTATTATTGACAAATATTATAAAGGTGCGTATAATAGTTTAAGTGTGGAAATTACATTAGTATTTTCACACTTAAATAGTGTGAATTGGAGACAATTATGCTAATTGATTTAAGAGATCTTTTATCCGGCACAAAGGAAGATTTATCTGTAACAGCGGATATAGAGATGAATGTTATTGATACTGGAATCTCTTCATATGATATTGCTGTTAAACAGCCTGTTGAACTTTCTATTAAGAAAGCTGGTAAGAATAAGCTTACTATAACGGGTGAGGGAAGGATGACATTGATTATTCCTTGCGATAGATGCTTAGAACCTGTTAATACTGATATAGAATATTGCATTGACAAGAATGTTGATCTTAATCAGGAATCAGAAGGGGTAGAAGAACAGGAAGAACAAGACTATATTGATGGATACAACCTAGACGTGGACAAACTAATTTTCGGCGAAGTTCTGCTGAATATGCCAGGCAAGACATTGTGCCGTGAAGACTGTAAAGGTCTTTGCTTAAAGTGCGGTGCTAACCTGAACATTGCAGAATGTGGTTGTGACAGAGAGTCCCTGGATCCAAGAATGTCTGTTTTCAAAGATATTTTAAACAATTTTAAGGAGGTGTAACCATGTCAATTTGTCCAAAGAATAAATCTTCAAAGGCAAGAAGAGACAAGAGAAGAGCTAATTGGAAGATGAGCGCTCCTAATCTCGTAAAGTGCAGCAAGTGTGGTGCTTTAATGATGCCTCACAGAGTCTGCAAGGCTTGTGGATCATACAATAAAAAAGAAATCGTAGCTGTTGACTAATTGTTATATAGCTGATATTAGGGTTAGGCGTTGTGCTTAACCCTTTTTTGTTCAGTTTAAGATTTTAAAATATATGATATAATTATATTAAATGTGGCACTATACATTGGCATTTATTATATTTCAGGAGGAAAAGACTATGATAAAGAAAGGATTATTTAAAGCAGTTAAGATGTTTGCAGTGGCAGCAATTATGGCACTGGGTGTTATGGCAGGAGCCGGTATGTCAGGTGAAAGTAGTACATTTGTCACTGCGTATGCACAGGAGTATTATGACAGCTCTGATTATCATTTGAATTATGATGATGACGGCGTATGGCGCTGTTATAATAGTGCAGGTCAGCTTGACACAGAATATGATGGTATTGTTGAGAATGAATATGGCTGGTGGAAAGTGACAGGCGGATGTGTAGATTTTAACTATAATGACCTTGCACAGAACGAATATGGCTGGTGGAAAGTATCAGGCGGATGTGTAGATTTTAATTATAACGACCTTGCACAGAATGAATATGGCTGGTGGAAAGTGACAAACGGAAGAGTAGATTTTAGTTATAACGGTCTTGCGCAGAACGAATATGGCTGGTGGAAAGTAACAAATGGATGTGTAGATTTTAGCTGTAATGACCTTGTGCAGAATGAATACGGCTGGTGGTATGTTATAAATGGAAAGGTAGATTTTGATTATAATGGTTTGGCACATAATGAGCAGGGCTGGTGGAAAATTTCAGGAGGAAGTGTAGATTTTGACGCCAATGGACTTATATATGATGAAGCTACTGATACATGGTGGTATTTTAATGGCGGCCGCATAGATTTTTCATATACGGGACTTGCGGAAAATGATTATGGAGAGTGGAAAATATATGATGGAAAAGTGGATTTTAGTTTCACAGGAGTAGTATATGATAATGATATTTACTGGTATGTATTAAATGGCTGTGTTAATAAAAATTATACGGGAACATGTGAATATGATGGTTATACATATGACGTTGTAAATGGAAGATGTACAAGAAGAAAAAATACAGAGGTCAGGAATGTGAAATGGTATGATCTTGATGGTTCATATATAGGTAAAGATTCAGTGACTGTTGAAGTTGATAATCATGGAAATATGGTTGATGACTATTATTACAGTGGATATATGTTAAGCAGAGAATATAATTCGCATGGAGGATATCTGTTTAAAATATGCATAGGAAGTCTGGATGGTCCGGAATACAGAAGAGATACTCCTTTGAAAAAAGGAAATCTGAATCTTAGGGATTATGATGGAGATGTAAGTTTATATTATGTTAAGGTAAATAAGCTATAATTTTCAAAAATAAACATAAAAGATTATCAGGTGACGGTTGCCTTATGGAATATATGCAATAATCAAAAGGAGAGGTGCATATGAAAAGTGATAAGCTTAACAGGATTAAAGTTGAACCGAAACTTGATAATATTGAGATGGTTACACAATATATTGAAGATGGATTTAGACAGCTTGGAGTGAGTATGAAGATTATTACTAAGTTCAATATTGCACTGGATGAGATTTTCTCTAATATCGTATATTATGGCGAAGCGGATATGGTTGAAGCCGGATATGGAATAGAACAGGGGAAAGCAGTTCTTGTCCTAAAGGACAATGGGAAGCAGTATAATCCACTGGAAAAAGAAGAACCTGATATAACTCTTAATGCAGATGACAGACCAATAGGTGGTCTTGGAATATGTATATTTAAGAAACTCATGGATGATATGACATATACAAGACAGGATGGGCAGAATATACTTGTTATTAAAAAGACTATTGATTAGAACTATGAGCTTAATATTAAGGAAGGCATGGTAATTAAAAATGACAGTAACAACAGATATTGAGAACAAAAAGATGACAGCTGCAATAGATGGAAGACTTGATGCATCAACATCACCTGAATTAGAAAGTAAGCTTAAGGATATTCCGGCAGGGATTACAGAACTAAATCTCGACCTGAAAGATACAGAATATGTATCATCAGCAGGTCTTAGGATAATACTGTCATTACATAAGAGAATGACTAAAACATCAGGAACATTATATATTTCTAATGTAAATGAAAGTGTTAAGGAGATATTTGATATAACAGGATTCTCAGATATTCTTGATATAAGATAATTGTTTAGACAGGAATAATTAATAGAATTACACATGGTAAAGAAAATGTTTAAAGCTTCCTTATATCAATCGGAACAGCATATATAATTGTAAAGTGATATACATATGACAGTCAGGATAAAGCAGTAATAACTGTATTTATTCTGGCTGTTTTATTATTCCGGTAAAACTGATATAATTAATATTAAATAACAGACATGACATTTGATATAAAATATATATACCTTAATATATAAAGTGTAGGGAGAATATATGCAGAATATAATAAATGAAAAAATGAAAAATAACAGAATATATATTGCAATTGATTTGAAATCATTTTATGCTTCTGTGGAATGTGTTGAAAGGGGTCTTGATCCATTGACAACTAATCTTGTGGTTGCGGATGCGTCAAGAACTGAAAAGACTATATGTCTTGCTGTATCTCCATCGCTTAAGGCATATGGAATATCAGGAAGGGCAAGATTATTTGAAGTAGTTCAGAAAGTAAATGAGATTAAGAAACTTACCGGCAGACAGATTGATTATATAGTGGCATCTCCACGCATGCATAAATATATAGAGGTATCGGCGGCAATATACGAAGAATATCTTAAGTATGTAAGTTCTGAGGATATACATGTATACAGCATAGATGAGGTGTTTATAGATATAACTGATTATCTTACGCTTTATGAGATGACTTCATATGAGATTACTGTCAATATAATCCATAATATATATGAAAAGACCAGAATAACAGCTACGGCAGGAATTGGAACTAATCTGTATCTTGCCAAAATAGCGATGGATATTATGGCAAAGCATGTTCAGGCAGATGCTGACGGGGTAAGAATTGCAAGTCTTGATGAGATGACATATAGAAAATATCTGTGGAATCATACACCTATAACGGATTTCTGGCGTGTGGGAAAGGGCATTGCAAACAGGCTTGAACAAAGTGGGATATATACTATGGGAGATATTGCAAGAACGTCATTACACAATGCCGGAATTTTATCGGATATGTTTGGCGTAGATGCACAGCTTCTCATTGACCATGCATGGGGATATGAACCATGTACGATAGCAGATATTAAAAAATATAAGCCGTCAACTAATAGTATATCGTCAGGTCAGGTGCTTGGCTGTGCTTATGAGTATGACAGGGCAAGAATTGTTGTCAAAGAGATGGCAGATGAGATTGCATTAGAACTCGTAAGTGAAAGAAAAGTAACGCAGAGTGTGACACTTACACTTGGCTACGACAGGATTGATGTAGAACACAGTGGATATCATGGTGAGATGGCTTATGACGGTTATGGAAGAAGGGTGCCTAAATCAGCTCATGGAACGGCTGCTCTTAGCGAGGCCACGAACAGTTCAGTTAAGCTCGTGGAGGCATTTGGCGGACTATTTGACAGGATTATGTCCAGACAGCTTAAGGTTAAACGTTTTACATTGTGTGCAAATAATATTACCGAGGAGGGATATGAACAGCTTAGTCTGTTTACGGATACAAAAGAGAGTGAAAGAGAACGGAAATTGCAGGAAACCATGATTGATATTAAAAATAAATTTGGCAAAAATGCCATTTTAAAGGGAATGAATCTTGAAAAAGGAGCGACTGCCAAAGAAAGGAATAATCAGATAGGTGGTCATAAAGCATAGATATGATAACACATAAGTATGATGATATAATTGAAGTCCAATATCCATTTAAAGATATTGAAAAGATAAGAACGATGACAATTGAAGAAAGAGCTAAGATATTTGCTCCATTTGCAGCATTAAAGGGACATTCAGAGGCAATCGCCGCCAGGCAGAAGGTTGTTGCTTCTAAGGTGGAACTGTCAGAGGAGTCGGCACAACAGATGGATTACAGCCTTATGGATATAGATAATCAGCTAAAACATGGTAAACATCCGATTATTAAACTTATATATTTCAAACAGGATGTAAGGCTTAAGGATAAAGGTGAGTATATAGAATTATCGGGAGTGGTTGCAAAATTAAACAAAGAGCTTCGATGGATACAGATTGTCAATAAAAAAATAAATCTTGATGATATATGTATGTTAGAAATTGAGATATGTTGAAAACGGAGTATAGAGGTGGCAGGTAGTTAATTGTTCTAAATGATAAATATATAAACTTTCCTGCTCTGGACAATAACGGTGAACAGGCTCTGAACCATGATGGTGAATATCTTGATTTTGTTATTAATATATAGTATTATATTTAAGTTAGCAGTTTGCATTAAAATCAGATGATATGTTAGAAACGAGAGGAATATATGGCATATAAAGTTAGTGTTGCATTAGATGCAATGGGTGGAGATAATGCACCCGGACAGATTGTAAAAGGAGCGGTAGATGCTGTCAATATTGATAATGGGATATTTGTATATCTTGTGGGCAGACAGGAGCTTATTAAAGAAGAATTATCAAAATATACATATAATAAAGAACAGATAGAAGTAGTGGATGCAAGAGATGTCATAGAAACAGGTGAAGCGCCTGTAATGGCAGTCAGAAGAAAGAAAGACTCTTCACTTGTAAAGGCACTTACCATGGTAAAGGAAAAGAAGGCAGATACATTTGTGTCGGCAGGAAGCTCAGGCGCTATACTTGTAGGTGGACAGGTTATTGTTGGAAGATTAAAGGGCGTCGAAAGACCTCCGATGGCGCCGCTTATTCCTACTGCCAAGGGAGTATCACTTATAGTTGACAGTGGAGCTAATGTTGATTCAAGAGCAACATTTCTTGTACAGTGGGCTAAGATGGGTTCTATCTATATGGAGAATGTTTTAGGTATTAAGAATCCTAAGGTTGCCATAGTCAATGTAGGAGTAGAGGAAGAGAAAGGCAACCAGTTAGTTAAGGAAGCCTATCCTATGCTTAAAGAATGTAAGGATATTAACTTTGTCGGCAGTATTGAGGCAAGAGACATTCCGAATGGCAACGCTGATGTAATTGTATGTGATGCATTTGTTGGCAATGTTATTCTTAAACTGTATGAAGGACTTGGAAAGACACTTATAGGCAAGGTAAAAGGTGCTATGATGTCAAGTCTTAAGACTAAGATAGGAGCACTTCTTATAAAGGGAGCATTGAAGGATACAATGAAGTCATTTGATGCAACCGAATATGGCGGAGCTCCGCTTATAGGTCTTAATGGTCTTGTAGTTAAGACACATGGCAATGCTAAGGCTAAGGAGATAAAGAACTCACTTATACAATGTAAGAAGTTTAAAGAGAGTAATATATCAGAAAAGATAATGGAGTCGATTAATTCGGCTAATCTTGAGGAACAATAAAAGAGTCTGTATTGTGGCTGGTCTGCATAAGTTATACTGCAGTATGCCGCCTTAGACTGGATGGCAGATAATATGTAATGAGCAATCTGAAAATATTATGGATTGTTTTTTATTATTATATAATATTAAAATATAATCTATAAGATAGATTATAAAGTTTCTGTGTCAGGTACATCGGACACGGATTATATATAATATAACAGATGTACAGAAAAGAGGATTATATGGAATTTGAAAAATTAAAAGGTATTATTGCCGGTGTATTAAATGTAGATGCTGATTCAATCCAGAAGGATACTTCATTTGTAGATGACCTTCATGCTGATTCACTAGACGTATTCCAGATTATTATGGAGATTGAAGAACAGTTTGATATCCAGATACCTGACGATGCAGCAACTAAGATTGTTACAGTTGGAGATGCAGCAGAACAGATAAGCGAAGCTATAGCTGGTAAGTAGTGATTGATTATGGTATTTTATCATGGCTGTATGGCTGTACATCTGCAAGATGGCAGCATCTACACCTTGTAAAAGAATCATTCATTTTATATGGCTGCCTTATTATGGCGGCCTTTTAATTTATGCAAATTAGAATAAAATAATATCCAATACCGTTAGAATTAACAGGCTTTAACGTGTTTGGAGAAGAGAGGAATTATGAGACATAATACTGATTTAGATGGTTTTCAGGAGATAATTGGATACAGGTATAAAGATGTCAAGCTTCTGATTAATGCTTTGACACATAGCTCATATGCTAACGAAAAGAAAACAGGTAATTTTAAAAATAACGAAAGATTAGAATTTTTAGGTGACGCAGTGCTGGAGGTTACATCAAGTGATTATATATATCGTAATCATTCTGATATGGATGAGGGACAGATGACACGCCTGAGAGCAAGTATAGTATGCGAACCTACACTTGCGTTATGTGCGAAGGATATTAAACTGAGTGAGTATATAATGCTTGGAAAAGGAGAAGAACAGACTGGAGGACGTAAAAGAGCTTCTATAATATCGGATGCATTTGAAGCACTTATCGGTTCAATATATTTAGACGGTGGTTTTGCTAGTGCAAAAGAGTTTATCCTTAAGTTTGTAATGACTGATTTAGATGATAAGCAGCTCTTTTATGATAGCAAGACCATCTTACAGGAGGTTGTTCAGGCACAGGGAAAAGAAGTGGAATATGAGCTTATTGCCGAAAGAGGACCTGAACATGATAAGGTATTTGAAGTTAAGGCATCTGCACCATGTATGTTTGAAGTGGGCGGTAAAGGCCATACAAAAAAGGCGGCGCAGCAGCAGGCAGCATATAATGCACTTATCTATCTAAAGAAGAATGGTACAGATATTAACCTGAAGGGAAAAAAGTAACAGATGTATTTAAAAAGTATTGAGGTACAGGGCTTTAAGTCATTTGCTAATAAAATAGTATTCGATTTTCACAACGGCATTACAGGAATTGTCGGACCTAATGGCTCCGGTAAGAGTAACGTTGCTGATGCGGTCAGATGGGTGCTTGGTGAACAGAGTGCAAAGCAGCTTAGAGGTTCTAAGATGGAAGATGTTATATTTGCAGGAACTGAAAACCGTAAACCTGTCGGATTTGCATATGTTGCAATTACGCTTGATAATTCAGACCACGCATTGCCAGTGGAATATAATGAAGTTACAGTATCAAGAAGAGTATTCCGTTCAGGAGAAAGCGAATATAAGATTAATGGACATACATGCAGACTTAAGGATGTAACAGAGCTTTTTTATGATACAGGTATCGGTAAAGAAGGTTATTCTATTATTGGACAGGGTCAGATTGATAAGATACTTAGTGGAAAGCCGGAAGAGCGAAGAGAATTATTTGATGAGGCAGCGGGAATTGTCAAGTTTAAAAGACGTAAAGTGACTGCACAGAAGAAACTTGAAAATGAAAGAAATAATCTTGTCAGAGTCAATGATATCTTATCAGAGCTTGAAAAACAGGTAGGACCGTTGGAGAAGCAGTCTGAGAAGGCAAGGCAGTATCTTAAGTTAAAGGAAGACCTTAAGATATATGATGTGAATGCATTTTTACTGGAAACAGACAAGCTTAAGGCGGATATTAAGGCTTTGGATGATAAGCTTAGTATTGCTAATGCAGATTTTGAAAAGGCCAGGGCTGAATATGAAAGTTCAAAAGCAGAATATGAAGCAGCAGAAGAACAATTAAATGACATTAATAACAAGATAGACATGACATCGTCATTATTGTCTGATACGGAGCTGGAAAAGCAGAGACTGGAAGGCAGTATTAATGTATACAATGAACAGATTAAGACAGTTGAAGCTAATAATACGCATTATTCGGGAAGAATTAATGCGATAAATGCAGAGCTTAAACAGAAAAATGACAATATAAACAGTCTTAATGAACAAAAGGTACAGCTTTCAGAACAGCTTTCACAGTATCAGAAAGAACAGGAAACTGCCGAAAGCATACATAATGATATTGTTCAAAGGATTGCACAGCTTACTTCTGATATTGAAAGCAGACAGAATACCATTTATGATATTTTAAATGAAAAATCTGTTATTAAAGCCGATAATCAGAAATATCAGACAATGCTTGAACAGTTCAATATAAGAAAAGCAGAATTAAGCAGTAAGATTATTCAGGGTAAAAGCGAGGAAAATTTACAGGATATAGTTATTAAGCGTTTTGAAAATGAACTTGGACAGATAACGGAAAATATAGAGAATCTGACAAAGAATATAGACGGATATAATAACAGTGTTACACGGTTAAAAGAAAATATAGCAAGACTTTCAGCTGATGCCGATAAGCAGCAGCAGCAGTACCACAGGGAAAAATCTCGTCTGGAATCACTCGTTAATATTACTGAAAGATATGACGGTTATGGTAACAGTATACGAAGAATTATGGAATTAAAGGATAATAATGAGGGTATACTCGGTGTTATTGCGGATATTATCAAGGTTGAGAAGCAATATGAAACTGCGATTGAGACAGCACTTGGAGGTACAATCCAAAATATTGTTACCGATAATGAACAGACAGCAAAGAAACTGATTGCTTATCTTAAGGAAAATCGTTTTGGACGTGCTACATTTCTTCCATTATCAGCTTTACAGGTCAGACAGACACTTGAAAGTGAACCATGTATTAAAGAAAATGGTGTTGTAGGTGTTGCAAGCAGCCTTGTAAGAGTATCATTTGAATATGAAAAGCTTGCAAAGTATCTGTTAGGCAGAATACTTGTAGTTGACAATATTGATAATGCACTTTTAATAGCAAAAAAATACAGACATTCTATAAGAATAGTTACACTTGAGGGTGAACAGTTAAATCCCGGCGGTTCGATGACAGGTGGTGCATTTAAAAATTCAAGCAATCTCCTCGGCAGGCGAAGAGAAATAGAGGAACTTAAAAAATCAGCAGCAGATACAAATAAATCAATAAGTGCCATAAAGACACAGATAGGTGATGACAGAAAACAGGTTGCAGATATAAGGACTCTTTTAGAGTCAGCTAATAAAGAGCTTAGGGATGAACAGATTAAGAAGAATACGGCACAGATGAATCTTAATCAGGCAATCAGTAAAAAGAAAGATATCATAGCTTCTTATAGTGATTCTACGCAGGCGGTTAAGGAGCTTGAAGTACAGATAAAGGAGATAACTGATAGTCTTAATAATGTAAGTGGTAATCTTACAACACTTGACAGCAGAAGTGAGGATTCACAAAAAGAAATTGATGAACTTAATGTGAAGCTTGAGGCTGTAAAGCAGGAGGAAAGCAGCCACATAACCAATACAGAAAATGTTAAGCTTAAGCATGCATCTGCTATGCAGCAGAATACATTTATTGAACAGAATATATTGCGGATTGAAGAAGAGATACGGCATTTATGTGAAGAGCAGGAACAGATATACAAGAAGATGTCAGAAACTGACCATGATATCGAAGAGAAGAATAAACAGATAGAAGAAGTCAGAAAACAGATTGAACAGGCTGTTGTACAGATTAACGGCTGTACTGCAAAGATAGCAGGTTTAAAAGAACAGCGTGTGGAAGTGAATGAAAGCCATAAGACATTCTTTGGAAAGAGAGAAAAACTTAATAATGAGATTAGTTCACTGGATAAGGAATGTTACAGACTTACATCACAAAAGGAAAAGCTTCAGGAAAATAATGATTCTCTGGTAAGTTATATGTGGAATGAATATGAGCTTACATATAGCTATGCGGCTGAACTTAAGGATGATACACTTGATAGTCTGTCTGAATTGAAAAAGAATATATATCAGTTGAAAAATAGTATAAGAAGTCTTGGCGATGTCAATGTTAATGCAATTGAAGAATATAAGGAAGTCAATGAAAGATATACATTTTTAAAGGGACAGCATGATGACCTGATTGAAGCAGAAGCTTCGCTGGTTCAGATTATTGACGAACTTGATAAAGGCATGAGAATACAGTTTGAGGAAAAGTTTAAAGAGATAAAGACTGAATTTGATAAGGTATTCAAAGAACTTTTCGGAGGTGGACGGGGTACTATAGAGCTTGTTGAAGGCGAGGATATACTTGAAGCAGGAATAATTATAATATCACAGCCACCTGGAAAAAAATTACAGAATATGATGCAGTTATCCGGTGGTGAAAAGGCACTTACAGCAATATCACTTCTGTTTGCAATACAGAATCTTAAACCGTCACCATTCTGTCTTCTTGATGAAATAGAAGCGGCACTGGATGATTCTAATGTGGGAAGATATGCTAATTATCTTCACAAACTGACAAAGCATACACAGTTTATTGTTATTACACACAGGCGTGGAACGATGACGGCAGCAGATAGATTATATGGTATAACTATGCAGGAAAAGGGTGTATCGGCACTTGTATCTGTCGATCTTATACAAAATGACCTTGACAAGGCACAAAAATAAATATAATGAGGTGAGTTATGGGATTATTTAGCAAGTTAAAAGAAGGTCTTACAAAGACAAGAGATAACATAGTATCAGGAATTGAAAATGTATTCAGTGGATTTTCATCAATAGACGATGATTTCTATGATGAGCTTGAAGAAATACTTATTATGGGTGATATTGGTGTGAGAGCCACAGAAGAGATTATCGAAGAATTAAAGGAAAAGGTTAAAGAACAGAAAGTTAAAGAGCCACAGCAGTGTAAGCAGCTTCTCATTGATACAATAAAAGAAAAAATGGATCTTGGTGAGAATGCATATGATTTTGAAAACCGTAAATCTATAGTTATGCTTATTGGTGTCAATGGCGTTGGAAAGACTACATCGGTAGGAAAGCTTGCAGGTCATCTTAAGGCTATGGATAAGAAAGTTATTATGGCGGCGGCTGATACTTTCAGGGCAGCAGCTATAGAACAGCTTACAGAGTGGGCGAACAGAACAGGTGTAGATATCATTTCACAAAGTGAGGGGTCAGATCCGGCAGCGGTAATATATGATTCTATTGCAGCAGCAAGAGCAAGAAATGCAGATGTATTATTATGTGATACAGCAGGAAGACTTCACAATAAGAAGAATCTTATGGAAGAGCTTAGAAAGATTGACAGGGTAATAGAAAGAGAATATCCGGATGCATATAGGGAAAATCTTATCGTTCTGGATGCTACAACCGGTCAGAATGCACTTGCACAGTTAAGAGAATTTAAAGAAGTGACAGATATCACAGGTATTATACTTACCAAGATGGATGGAACGGCCAAAGGTGGTATAGCTGTAGCAATACAGGCTGAATATGGTATTCCTGTCAAATATGTCGGGGTAGGTGAAAAGGTAGAAGATTTACAGAAGTTTAATTCCAATGACTTTGTCAATGCATTATTTGATGTTGATATCCATGATGATGAAATTAATGATGATGCTGAATAATAAAACCCCAAAATACTATCGTGATTTCATGATTGTGGAGATTAGCATGTTTACATAATGAAAAATGTGAGTAGCAACTGATTAATAATTGATGAGTAGAATTTCTGAGAGTAGAATATTCAAAATATTATATTGGCAAATATTAATAAATGGTGTTATAATAACATGCATATCAGTAAATTTATGGGTATAAGGCTCATTTACTTTGATAATGGAGGACTACAATGGAAAAATTATGTTTAGAAAAATTTGAAGAAGCTGCTGAAAAGGTAAAAGAGGTTACATTACAGACTAATCTTGTATACAGTGAATATTTTAGCAGCCAGACAGGTAATAAGGTATATTTAAAGCCTGAGAATATGCAGTACACAGGTGCGTATAAGGTAAGAGGTGCATACTATAAGATAAGCACTATGTCGGAAGAAGAAAGAGAAAAGGGACTTATAACAGCATCGGCCGGCAATCATGCACAGGGAGTTGCCTATGCTGCTAAGAAGTATGGCGTTAAGGCAACAGTTGTTATGCCTACTACAACACCACTTATTAAGGTTAACAGAACTAAGGGATATGGTGCAGAGGTTGTATTATATGGTAATGTATATGATGAGGCCTGCGAATATGCCCTTAAGCTTGCTAAGGAAAAGGGATTAACATTTGTGCATCCATTTGATGACTTAGACGTTGCAACAGGACAGGGATCAATTGCAATGGAGATTATTAAGGAGCTTCCAACTGTTGATTATATTCTTGTACCGGTAGGCGGTGGTGGACTTGCAACAGGTGTATCTACACTTGCCAAGCTTCTTAATCCTAATATCAAAGTTATAGCAGTTGAGCCGGCAGGAGCGAATTGCCTTCAGGAGTCTTTAAAGGCTAAGAAAGTAGTTACACTTCCAACAGTAAATACAATTGCTGATGGTACAGCAGTTAAGACACCGGGAAGTAAGTTATTCCCATATCTTTCTAAGAATATTGATGATATTATAACAGTACCTGATGAGGATTTGATTGTTTCTTTCCTTGATATGGTTGAGAACCATAAGATGATAGTTGAGAATTCAGGACTTTTAACCGTCGCAGCTCTTAAGTATCTCGATGTTAAGAATAAGAAGATTGTTTCTATTCTTTCAGGTGGTAATATGGATGTTATTACTATGTCATCTGTAGTACAGCAGGGTCTTGTACAGAGAAGCAGAATATTTACAGTATCAGTTCTTCTTCCTGATAAGCCGGGTGAACTTGTTAAGGTTGCGTCAATAATAGCAGAAGCTAATGGTAATGTTATCAAGCTTGAACATAACCAGTTTGTAAGTATTAACCGTAAGGCAACAGTTGAACTTAGAATCACAATTGAAGCATTTGGTCCTGAGCATAAGGATGAGATAGTAAAGAAGCTCGATGAGGGTGGCTTAAGACCTAAGATTGTTAAGGTTAATATCTAGTACATCATTTTCAAAATAACTACACCATTCACTTGCCTGCGAATCCGGTTGTACAGGTAGAAAAGCCTCGGCGTAGCCCGCTACGCCTACGTTTTTATACCTGCACACTCGAATCCGCATCCTACGAGACTGGTATAGTTATTTATGAAATGATGTACTAGTTGATTAAGTAAAATGTCTTAATTATATTATAACAATACATATATTTAGAATATAAATTATAAGCTCTTCGTATATTACTTTTATAGTAGATACGGAGAGCTTTTTTTAATAATAATTATGGGATGTATAGAAAACTTTATTTTATTGTAGTGGTAATTAAAAGATATATAGCGTTATTTTGTTGTAGTGGTGATTATAAGATATATAGCATTATTTTGTTGTAGTGGTAATTAAGAGAAATATAGCATTATTTTGTTGTAGCGGTAATTAAGAGAAATATAGCATTATTTAGTTGTCATAATAATTATAGGATATACACAGACATTATATAGGAAAACAAATTTGGTTTCACATATTTAACACAATATTAACACAATTCAAACATTTATAGTCTGTAATATATGGGTATAAACAAAAAAGAAATACAAATTATTACCAGACATAGTAAATAGAAAATATTACGTGAATAATAATGCTGGAGTTATTTTTAATAACAGATTTGTTCGGAAAGGGAGATTAGTGTGAAAAATAAGCTTGATAGCTTATTTTATCACAAGTTCATAAGT
>URAI01000059.1 GCA_900545725.1 uncultured Eubacterium sp. | reverse complement strand
TATGGAGCAATAATATCCAATGCAGACCTTAACACAATGATGACAGACGGAAAGTATTATGATTCACTTTTCAGGGATGCCGTGTTTGAAGCACAGTGGAAGCCGGCGGTAACACTTACACATGATGACAGGATAACAGATGTAAGCGGTGCAGGAAGATACAATCCGGGTGATTATGTTGAACTTAATGCAGTACCGTCACCGGGAAGCAGCTTCAGTAAATGGTCCTATGTAAGTGCCGATGAGTACATACCATGCACACTCAATTCAAGGGATTATTACCTTGCATATGACGGTTCATATGGAAGATATGTTGTAAGGAACCGTGGGAACAATGCCATAAATTACGGATATACCGGTCTTGCTGAGTCAGTTGACGGCGGCTGGTGGTTTGTACGTGACGGACAAATTGATTTTACCTATACCGGTCTTGCCGGAAATGAAAGGGTAAAGGGAAGCAGTGAAATAACATGGTGGTTCGTGCATAACGGACAGATAGAGTTCGGATACAATGAATATGCCGTTAATTCACATGGTCTTTTCAAATGCAAAAACGGGTATGTTGATTTTAATGCATCGGATGTGGGTGTGGATTCAAAGATAACTTTCTACATGCCAAGCTATAACATATCACTTAAGGCGGAGGGAGATTACGGCAAAAACACCCTTACACTTACGAAGGATACCGACATAAAGTCAGTAAGCGGTGCAGGCACGTACAAACCGGGAACACGGGTAAGCATATCGGCACAGGAAGCAGCCGGCGGTAAGTTTAACGGCTGGTCGCTTATAGGTGCAGATGGCGGAATATCAGGAAGCAGCAACTCGTTTGATTACAAGGCAGTATATGAAAACGGCAGATGGGTGGCAAAGATAAACGGAAACGCCGATTATGGTTATACCGGCATGGCATCAAATGAGTACGGCTGGTGGTACTTTGTCAACGGAAGCATTGACCTTAATTATACCGGTCTTGCATTTAACGAGGCAGGCTGGTGGTATTACAGCAACGGTGCGGTAGATTTTAAATATAACGGAATAGCAGTAAATGCATATGGTGCGTTTTATGTAAGCGGAGGAGCAGTCGTAAGAAATGCAGATGGCTCCTATGCAGTTGCATCACTGAAAGATAAGAACATGAGTTTCCAGATGCCAAGCTATAACGTAACACTTAAGGCAGAAGGGGAAATCCCGGCACCGGAAGAATATGCCATAAGTTATAACCTTGACGGCGGTTCACTGCCGGCAGGAAAGAGCAACCCTAAGACATATAATTCACAGACGGGGACATTTACACTGAATAACCCGGTCAGAAACGGTTATGAATTTACCGGCTGGACAGGAACAGGCTTAAATACACAGGCAAAGACGGTAACAGTTAAGAAAGGAAGCACCGGCAACAGAAGCTACACTGCACACTGGAAAAAGAAAGCCCCGACAACCGCCGCTTATACAATAAAGCATTATCTGCAGAACGCAGACGGAACATATTCCTACAGGGAAAGCACGACAGGAAATGCTGCAATAGGAAATACCATAGCAGACATGCGTAAGAAATATGACGGCTACACACAGCCTGCGGTTAAATCGGTAAAGATAAGCAGCAAAGCATCAGATAATATAATTGAATACCGGTATCCGAGAAAGACATATAAGATAAACATATCAGGTGACAAAGGCATAAGTGCGGTAAGACACTACAGCATAACAGACAGCAAGACAAAGGACAGCTACCGCTGGGGTGAAAGTGTAAGGATTAATGCAGACGTAAAAAACGGCTACACATGGAGCAAATGGACAGGAGTAAGCGACGTAAAGAATAAGAAGTATGACTTTACAATGCCGCAGTCGGATGTAAACCGTAAAGCCACAACAACAGCCATATCATATTCATATACAGTAAAATATTACTGGCAGAACGCAGACGGAACTTACACAGAAAAGAAAAACCTTACAGTAACGGGAAAGGCAGGCTTCGGCACAAAAGTATCGGCTCCGCTTCTTAAATACGAGAAAGAAACGGATGCAGATAAGTTCAATCCGTCAGTCAATAAAATGACAGACAGCCGTTACTACCCTACAACCAATAAAAAAGATAAGATAACACAGGCAGCCACAATAACAATAGGCACAAAGCCGGAGAATAACGTAATAACATATTATTACAACAGAAAGACATATCCGATGAAGTTAAGCTATAAGACCGGAATAAGCGGTGTGACACATTACAGCTATACGGATAAGTCCTCAAAGAATGAATACCGCTGGGGCGAGAGCGTAAAGATAGAAGCAGCCGTAAAAGACGGCTACAGTTTCAGCCGCTGGACCAGCAACGAAGCAGGCAATGCAGACAAATACACCAACCCTTATGAATTTACAATGCCGGTTATATATGTGGACAGGATAGCCAATGCGGTAAAGAAAACGGCAGACGTAACCATAGAGCATTATGTAATGGATACGGATGGAAAATATCCGGCAGCACCAAAGAAGACACAGACGGTTAAGTATGAGTACTTTACCCTTTTAAAGAGTGAACAGTTAAAGGATAACTCCCTTATAAAAGCCGGAGCAATAGAATATGACCCGGACAGTACAAAACGTGAGACACTGGTAACAGGAAGTACGGTAATTAAGCTGTATTATAAGAGAATAAAGCACAATGTGACGTTTAATGCAGCATATAACGGAGGACGTCATGCAAGCGGTGACAGTAAAGATATAACGGTACAGTTCTATTACGGTGCGGATATACCGCTTGACAGTTATAGGGCAATGAAGCTTAATAATTATAAGTTCAAAGGCTGGAATACCAGTCCTGATGCAAAGGATGTGTTAGGCAGTCAGAAGATGGGAACATCAGACATAACGTATTATGCAGTATATTATAAGCAGATTACGGTAACATTTACAGATAGTGAGGGAACAACAACAAGAACGGCAGAACTGTATAATAATGAAACCGGTGCAGATATAGAAGTGCCGGAAATAGCAGATTATACAGGCTGGGCAGATAATACGGTTACAACATATGACATCGAAGACATTAACGAAGAAAAGGCAGAAAGCATAAACAAGACCGGAGAAAACGAAAGGACTGATGGGGAAAACATAAGCCCTGAAAACATGCAGGATAAGTCTGCTGCCGTTATGCCGGATACAGCAGGAAAAGAGGAAGAAACTACAGTAGCACAAACACCGGCAGATGGCAAAACAAAAGAAAGTACGGGTTCAGATAAAGCCGTAAGCACTGCCGAATCAGGAAACAGTAAGGCATCAGACAGTACCGATAGTACAACTGACAGTAAAAATGACAGTACAACCAAAGCATCCAGCAGTGCAGGTAATGGTAAAGCATCCCGGATGATACAGGATATAACCGGTAACACTGATAAGACAATACAGCCATATGAAATACAGGAAACACCGGATAATAACAAGGCGGAACAGACACATACACCTGCAGGAACAGATAGACTTGTTTCAGAATATAAATCTACAGGATATACAAGTATAAAGGACATAAATAAAGACGGTGCAACAGATGCACAGATAACTCCTGATACAAGGATAATAACGGTATCTGAAAGCAGGGACTACTATGCATTATATTCAGCCGGCGTAACACTTTCCTATGTATTAAACGGAGGCACAGAAAACGAGACAACCGTACCGGTAGAAGATACAGCTTATTGTAATGCTTCAACACTGGATACCATAAAGGGAAAGAAGTTAAAACTTGCCAGATGTGAAAAGCCTGAATATGATGAAAACGGATATATACATTCCTACAGCTTTGTAGTATGGGCAGAAAACAGTGAGGAAGGAAGCCGCTTTGCACAGGAGAGCGAATATGAGCTTAAACAGAATACAGTAATGTATGCCATGTGGGATGAGCAGCTTTCGCCTATAGAATATGATATAGTATTTGACGGAAACAAAGGAGCGGCAGTAAAGCATGTACCGTCACCGGTCCACGCAGTATATGATGAGGAAGTAACACTTCCTGATACAAAACCGGAAAGATTAGGATTTACTTTCTTAAATTGGAATACAAGGGAAGATGGAGAAGGAACAGCATATAATCCATCAGATAAGGTAAAAAACCTTACAACAGTAAATGGTTCAGAGGTGAAGCTTTATGCACAGTGGAAGAAACGGAAAATACATGTAGTCAAAGCAGCTTCCACCTCCTATAATGCTGATATCATAAAAAGAACGCCGGGAGATGATGAGTGGTACAATACAACTGGTCGTCTTTCAATAGATGAATTAAAAGATTATGCTGATAATGAAAGTATACAGGTATGGAAAATAGACAATCAGGGGAATATTACAAGGACAAAATAATATTTATTAATATATGTCCAGAGTAAGATTGTTTAATTTCTAACTGATTTTGATAATTACTGTCATGTTAAATAATGATTAATTCCTGTTATATTAAACGCTGTTATATTAAACAATGATTAATTCCTTGAGTTTTTTTATTGATTTTGATAAAATTAATAATTCAGGGAATTAAACATATCAGATTGTAAAGAGGAAATGATATTAATGGAAGTAAGGATAAATAAATATTTAAGTGCGGCAGGTTTTTGTTCAAGAAGAGAGGCAGACAGACTTGTGGAAGCAGGACGTGTAAGTATAGATGGACGTATTGCAGGTATGGGTGATAAAGTATCTGATGGACAGAAAGTACAGGTAGATAAAAAAGATATATCAGTTGAAGAAGAAAAGATATTGTTAGCATTTAATAAGCCAGCAGGTATAGTATGTACAACGACAGACAGTCAGGGAGCTAATAATATTGTAGATTATATCGGATATAATAAAAGAATATATCCGATAGGAAGACTAGACAAGGATTCTCACGGACTCATACTGATGACTAATAATGGAGAAATAATGGATAAGATTCTCCGTTCGGCAAATGGACATGAAAAAGAATATATCGTGGAAGTTAATAAAGATATTGATGATGAATTTGTTAAGAATATGTCAAAAGGAGTATACCTTGAAGAACTCGAAAGGACAACACTACCATGCAGGGTATATAAGGATGGTAAAAGAAAATTCCGGATAATACTTATACAGGGACTTAACAGGCAGATACGAAGAATGTGTGATAATCTTGGATACAGGGTTGTCGATTTAAAGAGAATAAGAATAATGAATATAGTACTTGGTGATTTAAAGGAAGGAAGTTACAGGAATGTAACTGATAAAGAATATAGCAGGCTGCTTAGTATGCTTAATTAGAGTAATCTATAGATTTTTAAGAATGGGGATTATTATGGATAATAATAAAGATTTGAAACGTATCAGGGAATTAGTTGATTTATTAAATAAAGCAGGCAAAGCATATTATTCAGAGGGAAGGGAAATAATGTCCAACTTTGAATATGATGCATTATATGACGAGCTTACAGGACTGGAAAAAAAGACAGGTTGTGTGTTATCGGATAGTCCGACAGTTAATGTAGGATATGAGGTGTTAAGTGAACTTCCAAAAGAAACGCACGAAAGTCCTATGTTAAGTCTTGATAAGACCAAAAGTGTAGAGGAGCTTATAAGCTGGATTGGTGACCAGAAGGCATTGCTGTCATGGAAACTCGATGGTCTTACAATAGTTCTGACATATGATAATGGTGAATTATTAAAGGCTGTTACCAGAGGAAATGGCGAGGTGGGCGAAATTATTACTAATAATGCCAGGGTATTTAAAAATATACCGATAATAATTCCATATAAGGGAAAACTTGTATTAAGAGGGGAAGCCATAATAACATATTCTGATTTTGAAAGAATCAATGAAAAGATACCAGAGGCGGATGCAAAATATAAGAATCCCAGAAACCTGTGCAGCGGTTCAGTAAGACAGCTTAATAATAAGATTACTAAAGAAAGAAATGTTAATTTTTTTGCATTTAATCTTGTATCTGCAGAAAATGTTGATTTTAAGAATTCCAGAAAAGAACAGTTTGAATGGTTAAAAACACAAGGGTTTGATGTGGTTGAATATAAAGAAGTGACAGCCGGTAATCTTGAAGATACAGTGCATTGGTTTGAAAAGGCAATTGTAAACAATGATTTTCCATCAGACGGTCTTGTAATATTGTATGATGATATTGCATATGGTGACTCGCTTGGAAGAACTGCAAAGTTTCCGCGTAACTCACTGGCATTTAAGTGGACGGATGAAACAGCCGATACAACATTAAGACAGATCGAATGGAGTGCGTCAAGAACAGGTCTTATTAATCCTGTTGCTATATTTGATACAGTTGAACTTGAGGGAACAAGAGTAAGCAGGGCAAGTGTCCATAATATAAGCGTTATGGAGGGACTTAAGCTTGGTATTGGAGATACAATTCAGGTGTTTAAAGCCAATATGATTATTCCGCAGATAGCAGCTAATCTTACACAGAGTAGTAATATACAGATACCTGAGGTATGTCCTGTGTGTGGTGGACCTACACAGATAAAACAGCTTAATGATGTAAAGTCACTTTATTGTGTGAATCCTGAGTGCCAGGCAAAGCATGTGAAGAGTTTTGCACATTTTGTTTCAAGGGATGCTATGAATATTGATGGATTATCAGAGGCTACTCTTGAAAAATTCATACAGAAAGGTTTTCTTAAGACTTTTAAGGATTTGTATCACCTTGAAAGATACCATGATGAAATTATCGAAATGGATGGTTTCGGTCAGAAATCTTATGACAGGCTTATAGAATCTGCCAATGCTTCAAGAAAGACAACTCTTGCCAGATTCATATATGGGCTTGGGATTGCCAATGTCGGTCTGTCTAATGCGAAAATGATTGTAAAGCAGTTAAAGAGCGTTGATAATATAATTAACTGTACAAGGCAGGAGCTTGAAGCAATTGATGGAGTCGGGGCTGTTATTGCGGATACATTTGCGGCATATTTTGAAGATGAAGATAACAAAAAAAATTTCATGGAGCTTTTACAGGAGCTTGATATTGAAAAAGAAGATGAGAGTACTGCTGCCAATATACTTGACGGTAAGATATTTGTCATAACAGGTTCTCTTAACCATTTTGGTAACAGAAGTGAATTAAAAGAGCTGATTGAAAAGCTTGGAGGAAAGGCAACAGGCTCAGTTACGGGAAAGACATCATATCTTATTAATAATGACAGTACATCTTCATCTTCTAAGAATAAGACTGCAGCAAAGCTTGGAGTCCCTGTTATAACTGAAGAGGAATTTCTTAATCTTGCAGGTATTAAAGATATGTGATATTTTATATAATACACAATAACGGAAAGGTGGTAATTATAATGCCAATTAAGATACAAAGTGATTTGCCGGCAAAGGCTGAACTGGAAGAAGAAAATATATTTGTGATGGATGAGAACCGTGCCATGTCACAGGATTTCAGGGAATTACAGATTGTGATTTTAAATCTTATGCCGATTAAGCAGGATACAGAATTACAGTTATTAAGGGCGTTATCGAATACGCCTTTGCAGATAGATGTTACATTTTTGCAGATGGCATCCCATGTATCTAAAAATACGTCGGCGTCACATCTTAAAAAGTTCTATGTTACATTTGATGAGATAAAAAAGAAAAAATTCGATGGAATGATTATTACAGGTGCACCTGTAGAAAAAATGGAATTTAATGAAGTTAATTATTGGGAGGAACTTACGACTATCATGGAATGGTCTAAGACCCATACTACATCGACACTTCATATATGCTGGGGAGCGCAGGCAGGTCTATACTATCATTTTGGCGTTAAAAAGGTTCTGCTGCCATCTAAATTATCAGGTGTATACAGACACAAGGTTATGAATAGAAAAGAACCACTTGTAAGAGGTTTTGATGATATATTTATGGCACCTCATTCAAGACATACAGAAGCATGCAGACAGGATATTCTTAATAATCCGCACTTGAAAGTGCTTGCAGATTCAGATGATGCAGGTATATATATTGTCATGGCAGATGACGGGCAGCAGATATTTGTCATGGGGCATCCTGAATATGACAGATATACACTTGATTCAGAATATAAGAGGGATATAGATAAGGGATTAGAACCTGCTATTCCGGTTAATTATTATCCTGATGATGATTGTAACAGAAAACCAAGACTTTCATGGAGAAGCCATGCCAATAATCTCTATACCAACTGGCTTAATTACTATGTATATCAGGTAACTCCGTATGATTGGCAGTAAATATAATGTTTAATCCATTTTGAGAACTTTTTAATTTAAGATTTACCTGCGAATTTTGATGCAAACAGCTGATATGCCGTTTTTTATATCGGCATATCAGCTGTTCTGCAATCTTCGCACAGCGTATACATCAGACTGAAATATTTTGTCCGAACCATAGAACGTTGATTAATTAAAGATTTGCATTAATTGTATATATAATAAATCTGAACATGTTTAATAAATTTATTATTATGCATAAAAATCTATCGAAATATCAGAAGAATCTCCGCCGATAATTGTTTTAAAAAGACTTTCAGAAGTCTGTTTAACTGTATTAATATAATCAGCCGAACTGCCAAATACAGCTTCAAGACTGACAATATCATCTGATAAAGAAAATGTTCCGTCTGGATTAGCTGCTGATAATCTGCCTGTAGAAGAATCTACATTAATCCCGGCAGAGTTGAGAAGTGTTTCATATTTTTTAGAAGTATCTGTTAACGTCTGAGCTATGGCATTTGCATCAGTTGACAGCTTATCTGCAGCTGACTGGTAGTCGTCAGCATATTTATTATAATATTTAATAAAATTATTAATGAGTTCTTTTAAATTATCTATATTAGAGGAATTATAACTGCCCTTGGATAATACGTCCGCACATGATACAATTGACGGAAGTGCCGTTGCAAGAGTTCTTACAGAAGACTCAGTCGGGGCAGTACCGGAATAGTCACCTTCAATAAATGTCTTTTGCATACAAAGACGAGTTTCATCATATATCTTTTTGGAATAATTTTCAGCTTTGTTCATAAAATCCGATTCCTTGGAAAATAAAGATTCTAACTTAGTAGAAGTGGCTGCTTTAAGGGTGGTATCGTTTAATTCAAGATGGCCATTGGATTTCCTTGTAATTCCTATGTCTGATAATGCATCAGAATTATTCTTTATAAGCTGGTCGAACTTTTTTATGTATTTTGTAAGTCTGTCTGTAGAATCAATTTCAGAAATGTTAGATTTTAGTGAATTATATTTAGATACAAATTGTTTCACATTGGCAATAATTGAAGAATCTGCTCCATCTGACTTATCTGAATATTTTAAATGTCTTAGTTTTTCTTTAAGGCTTTCTGCATTATATGAATATTCTTCTGCATCAGTATTAAAAGCATAGCCCTGTTTTGTTATTTTATATGAAAACTTATTATTGGAAAGTAAATTATTAGTAATTGTGCTTGCATTAATTGTAATCATTTTACCGGCTCCTTTGTAAAAATAGTCTAAATATTGCTGTGTAATATATCGGCATGTAACATGTGATATATTATATATATTTAAAATAAATGCCAGTGAATATTTTATGTTTATTTAATTGATATAATATTCAAATTGTTGTAATATAAATGTTATGTCTTGATAAGAGAGAAATGAGGATTAACAGAATGTCAATAGGAAAAAAGCTCCTTAAGTTTTCAGGAGGCATATCAATATTTACCGGGTTTATTATAGTATTTGTCGGCTTTTACTTTATGTCTAATGGAATGTTACTTAATTCGGTAACACCTGATACTGATGAAGCAGTATTAAGAGCAATGAGATATATAAGTGCAGGCGGAATGTATATGATGGTATTTGGTATATATAGTATATATGCCGGCTTTCGGGGTCTTATGAATGCGGATGATAATGAGTATACTGATAAACTCAAAACACTTGGAATGATATATATATCGTTATGCATACTCAATATAATAATCGTTTTTATTATATCTGATACAGTTACAGCTTTAAATGTTGCTGTATGTGCTATACCATTAATTATTTCCCTTATATATATTACAGGGGTTATACTGAAACTCAAAAATATAGAAAATAGCTAAATCTGTATACTGATTTAGATTAAACAGACACGGCTATTTGTTTCTGGACAAAATAAATGGTTATTGATGGCAGAAGAAAAATGTCTGCAGAATGGAGAATGTATGAGAAGCAGTTATTTGAATAATATAATATACACGCTTATATATGCTGCACCGGCAACACTTATTGCAATTGTTCTGCATGAATATGCACATGCCGTTGTATCATATCTGTGCGGTGATAAAAATGTAAAATCAAGTGGAAGACTTTCACTCAATCCGTTTAAGCATCTGGATCCGTTGGGTACATTATGTCTTCTTATATTTCATATGGGCTGGGCTAAGCCTGTAATGGTTAATACAGCAAGCTACAAGCATAAGAAGCTCGATTTTTGTCTTGTGGCACTTGCCGGACCTTTAATGAATTTTATTATAGCATTTATTTCATTGATAGGTATGTATTTTACGGCAAGATATACAGGAACAGGAAGTGTTTCGGGATATTTTTATTATCTTTTTTACTATATTTCAATGATAAATGTAGGTCTGGGAGTGTTCAATCTTATACCGATTCCACCATTAGACGGCTCTAATGTATTATTTTCGTTACTTCCGGTACATATTGAGCGTGAGATAAGAAGATACAGCAGATATTTTCCATTGTTTCTTCTTATACTTATCTGGTTTGGATCATTTAATAATATACTGTCTTATGTTGATAGCGGTATTATTAACTGGATGTGGAGAATTGTATTAAAAATATTCGGTTATCCGGCAGTGGTGGGAACTGTATAATCGTTTTAGCTTTTTAAAAAGCCAGCAGGACTGACCAGCGGCTCGCAGCAGGATTCGCTTGCGAATCTTGAATATTCCGTGCAAAATACATATTGTATGTTGTTATAACAAGGAACATTAAAAATTCCTATAGTGATGACTATTACTTAATAGTAATAAAGACCTTGGAGAGGGTCTTTAAAAACTACTACAATATAATACAAGGAGAAAAGTATGAATCCGGCAGATTTATTCAGGTTCAGAGGGAACTGGCAGAAGTTTGTAAGTAATCATCCAAAGTTTCCTATGTTTTTAGGTGCTTTAAAGAATACAAATATTACAGAGGGAACAATAGTTGAACTTAAGGTGACTACAACTGACGGCAGGGACTTATGTACCAATGTAAAGCTTACACAGTCAGATCTTGATATGATTAATGATATAAAAAAGATGGCATCTAAATAAATGCCTGTGGAGTATATTGTAGTATGATTGATGAGAAAGAGATTCTTCCATTTAATTTTTTTGTATATGGTGGTGTGTATAGTGGGCAGCATCACGGAATGAGATACATAATAAGAAGAGCAGGTGACAAGCCTGATTATATATTATCAGTTTCCGTATGGCAGGGACCATATTGTTATTCGGCTGTTAATGAAGCAGACAGGACGACACGGGAATTTGATTTTAGCGAACATGGGAGAATTGATGCTATAGAATGGATAAAAAAAGAATATGATGAACGTAGAGAAGAGTGGGATAATGAACCGGCAATTCTCGACACAGATATATCTTTAAATTACGGTGGTAAAACAGATGAATGAAAATTCAAAAAATGATAACTTTGTATTTTGGACAAATGGACTTGTAGTAGTTCTTATTGCGGTATTATGTAATTGCCTTTGGGGAAGTGCTATTCCTGCCATTAAGATTGGTTACAGATTATTTAATATAACAGACAGCGTGAGTACTAAGCTTTTATTTGCCGGTATAAGATTTGTGATTGCCGGAATTATGGTGCTTATTGTATACATATTTATGAATAAAAAGCTGCCGGTTCTTAAAAAGAAAGATATTATTCCTGTTACGGGTCTTGCTATTGTACAGACTACAATCCAGTATATTTTCTTTTATATAGGTGTAGCTAACTGTGCTGCGGCAAATGGCTCGATAGTTAATT
The DNA here is from genome assembly GCA_900545725.1 of uncultured Eubacterium sp. Classification (GTDB taxonomy): domain Bacteria; phylum Bacillota; class Clostridia; order Lachnospirales; family Lachnospiraceae; genus Lachnospira. The sequence continues at coordinate 3,343 of URAI01000059.1, read as the reverse complement.
CCTGTACGACATTTATTTCCGTTATACTTGCACATTTTATATATAAAAATGACAGACTTGATTATAATAAAGTGATTGGATGTATTATCGGTTTTTCAGGTGTGCTTATATGTACAATAGGACCGGGAGCACAGACCTCGACACATGTATCAATCTTAGGTGAAGGATTTGTAATAATTGCTGCACTGGCTTTTAGTATATCCGGAGTTATGAGTAAATATGTAACCCAAAAGGTTGATTCAGTAATTACAACAGGCTATAATCTGCTTATAGGCGGCATTATATTGATGATAACCGGCATTGTGGCAGGCGGACATTTTGATACTGTGACAGGAGCAGGAATTGTAGTTATGGCATATCTTGCGCTTCTGTCAGCAGTTGCATTTACATTGTGGACTATTCTGCTTAAGTATAATAAGATTGGCAGAATCTGTATATATAATTTTGTTATTCCGGTTTCAGGAATATTCCTTGCAGGAATTGTATTACATGAGGATATATGGCATCTTAGATATTTTAGTGCGTTACTTCTTGTATCTGCCGGAATTATAATAGTGAATAGCACAAGAGGTAATAATAAAGAGAAGTCCGGCAGTGAAAGTGGCAATGCATAGGCATATAAGCTCATTTGTAAATGTTTCAGATATTCTATATACAATGAGTGATATACCTATACATAACAACGAATTACATGTAGGAAGTATTATATTTTTAAATGGAGATGTATTAGGTCTGTATAATCTGTAAAGAGAGATATAATGCAGAATACATATTATTATCTGTGATAATAACAACCCCCACAGGTATCCGGCAATGCCGTAAAATGGTACTGTTATAATGAGAAAAGCAATTCTTACAAGTATTGCAGCAATATTCTGTACACATGTAAGTGTGCTATGCCCAAGACCGTTAAGTATGCTTGAAAGTGTCATTGTAAGATAGTAGAACGGACATAGCCAGCATAATACAAGAATGAACATATGTACAGAAGGCTCATTAAAAATTATACTGCCAATGCGTCCTACATAAAACAAAAATAAAAATGTTGTAAATATTCCAAGGGCGAGGCAGAAATGTATTGAGCGCCCGATAGTAAGCCTGATTGAAGTATTATTGTCGGCGGACTGGGCTCCTGATACTTCAGGAAGCAGCATAATTGATAATGAATTGGTCAGAGCTGCAGGAAAAAGTATAAATGGAAGAGCCATTCCGGTAAGTATGCCATACATACTTATACTTTCGTTTTGTGAATAACCATATAGTATTAATTGTGCAGGAATTAATATTGATTCACAGCCTTGTAATATATGCATTAATAGTCTGTTAAAGGTAAGTGGAACAGAAAAAGCAAGCATTTTTTTAAGTCCGTCATAAAATACGCTGATACGGATTAATCTGAGTTTGAAGCTTTTGTTGGAGAATATCGCAGCAAAACAGAAAATTGTAGCTGCTATTTCACTTATGAGACTTCCTATAAATGCACCGGTAACTGTTACCGGATAATTATTTTGTAAACATATCTTAGAATATAAATATACAGTCATTACGCGTATAATCTGTTCAACGAGCTGGGAAAACGCTGGAATGGCTGTTTTTTTATATCCATAATAGTATCCGCATATGCAATTGTGAAAGCATGAAAATGGAAAAGTAAACGCAAGTAATCTTATTAAGGATGAGCATTGTGCATTAAGAAGAACTCTTTTTGCAATAAAATCAGAATATGTGTAAGTAAGTAAAGTAAGAATAATTGATGCCGGAAGTGAGATTAGAAGGCCATATATCAACCATTGTCCTGTGTTTTCAGATGTATTTTTTGCTGCTGCGGCAGAACTGAATCTGGATATTGCTGTCTGTATGCCGGATGAGCATATTGCAAAGGCAATTCCTGCTACGGGCATGGTAAGCTGCATAAGTCCCATTCCGGCAGCTCCGATGGTTCTTGTAAGATATATACGGTAGAAAAAACCTATTATTTTAGTTAAAATTCCTGCCAGTGTAAGTATAATAGTTCCACGTAAAACTGAATTTTTCAGACTTAATTTCATTAAAAATCCTCCAATAATTATTGAACAAACGTTAATAGAATTAATGTATAAATTAAAACACCCCATATATATAATCTGAATATATTAATATAAAAGGATAAGGGAGAGGTGTATATAATGATATATATGGACAATGCTGCGACCACTAAGGTACGTCCTGAGGTAGCAGAGGTTATGCTTCCATATTTTGATATAAGATATGCGAACCCATCGGGAATTTATGCATTTTCACAGAATGTCAGACATGAAATTAATCAGGCCAGACGTACATTGGCTTTATCTATAAATGCAGATGAAAATGAAATATTTATTACATCAGGTGGTACGGAGTCTGATAACTGGGCACTTAAAATGACAGCTGCCGAGCATAAGAATGGACATATAATAACAACTAAGATTGAACATCATGCAATTATAAGGACATGTGAGTATCTTGAAAATAACGGAATTGATGTAACTTATGTAGATACTGATGAATATGGAAATGTAAATATCTATATGCTGCCGTTTTTGAAGCCTGCACTGTTTAAAAATTCAATGCCTGAGGAGGCGGCAGCAGGGGAAGACGCAATAATAAAAAAGCTTGTTGAAAATACAGACATAGATAAAAATGAGAGGAATATTATTCTTGCACATCAGTTTTTTGTGTCAGGTCACAAAGAGCCTGAACTTTGTGAGTCGGAGCAGACTCCGGCTATAGTGGGCGGACTTGATGCTGTCGATGTATCGGCATTTGATGATTTTGAGTATGCAGCACTCGGACATATTCACGGCGGACAGTTTGTGGGCAGTGAGAAAAACAGATACAGTGGAACACCGATTAAATTTTCGGTGAGTGAGAGAAATCATAATAAGAACATTGTAATGGTGGATATGGAAGAAAAAAATAAAGAGATTGAGATAACAAAACTTCCGCTGACACAGATAAGAGATGTAAAGAAACTTACGGGATATTTTGATGATATAATAGCTTCGGCTGATGAAGAACTTAAAAATGATTATGTGAGCAAATAATTCCTGATGTAAAGAAAAAACTGGGTGCGTATTTTGACTACATATTAGAAGTGGTCGTTGATAATTCTGAGACAAGAAAGATAATGCTTGAGGATGTAGGTGAATTAAAAGAAATGTCACCATATGATGCGTTTGATACTTTTTTTGAACAGCTTACGGACAGGAAAATGAATGATGCAGAGAGTGAACTATTCAGGGAAATACTTAGTGAAGTGGGGGAAGAGTAAATGAAACCATTAAAACTTGTTATGTCAGCATTTGGCTCTTACGGAGGAGAGGAG
>URAI01000058.1 GCA_900545725.1 uncultured Eubacterium sp. | reverse complement strand
TTTGTTTCTGAGCAGAACAAATAGCCATTGATGGCAGAAGAAAAATTGTCTGTGCAAATTTTTCTTTGCCTCTTCGCAGCAAAATTGCTTGAGAATGGAGATTAGTATAAAAATATCTCCTATTTTTCCTTCTTATTTTCATTATCCTTAACTTCAATATTCTCTGCTGAAAGCTGGATAGCTTCCATTACATTTTCCCTTGAAACGCCCATATTCTGTGCTATCTCATCAATTGTCGGCTTTCTTCCTAATTCTTCTTTCAATCTTACAGCCCAGTCATTGACAAGATTAACCTTGTTAAGTACTTTATTAGCAACCTTTAAAGATCCTATCTGTTCATCAATCATCATAAACAGACTTCCATATACCTCATCCCTGACGTCCTTTTCTATCTGTGACAGAACCTCTAATAAATCCTCTGTAGAGCCTTCTTTTATCTTGTCCACCCATTTAGAATTATTAGTCCATCTCTTCTCCATAATATATGCCATCATTGCAAGATTAGCTTCCTGTACAAGGTCACTGGCAAGCACTCCTCTTTTTCTAAATGGCTCAACCCAGTCTATAATCTTAGACAAGAATGATTTTGATAATAAATCAAGCGATTCCTTATCATTATCCTCAACAATATTCATTAAAAGATAAGCCCTTGTAGTATCAGAAAGCTCTTCTATCTCTTTTAAATCCTCAAGATACAACTCCAGATACTTTTCATCTTCATTATAATCAAGAGTATCTTTTCCCTCTGGTCTACCAAGTTCATTAAGTCTTGCTATTATATTTTCAGTGTCAGCCTGCACATTTTCACTGTCAGACTCCTTATTACTGCTCTCTGTCTTAATATCAGCATACAGCCCCGGTTTTTGTGACGCATTAGCATACTTAGCGGCAGCATCTGCATATGAAGGTGCATGATATTGCATATTCTCATCAGCTTCTGCCTCTGATTCTATATTATAAATATCATCATCTTCTTTATCCTGTGCCGCAGCATTTTCCATCATCTTAAGAAATTCGTTATCAGCAGCCTCTTCACCTGTTATCTTAATATTATTTGCCATAAGATAACCATATATCATCTGCAATCTCGAATCATCTATATCCATATCTTTAAAATAGCTTATTACATCATCCTTAGTAACAATATTACCATTTACTTTGGCATACTCCTTCAAGCTGTTAAGTGCCTCCATAAAAAGTGCCTGTTTTTCATTATTATCTGCCATATATCCTCCATATTTAATATATTTTGTTCTTAACTATATAGTGATACAGGGATTGTGTAAATTGTAAAGCAATATATCACTGTACCTGTCTAATTTTTGATTATAACATATTATAGATACTAATGACAAATTGCATTTATGTGTATTTAAAAGATGGCAAAAGCAAGGACATAATTATTAAACAAATATATTATTAATCTTTATAGCCGTTCTTATATATCGAACGAATATTTTTGTTATTATATGTTGACTTTCATTATGTATTTATATAATATTATTAGTAAAGTAATAATATTGTATCAACACCACTAATAGCAGCATTAATAGGAGGGAATATTTATTGACAGATATAGAAGCGATTAATATAAAAAACAATGAACGGATTAAAAAAGAAATCCGGACACTAAACTTAACTAGTGATTTTTTTCTTAGCGTAGCACTTGAGGACATGGAAGCCTGCGAATATGTTCTTAAAATTCTTATGGATGATAACAGCTTAAAAGTCATACAGACCAAATCTCAATATAGCATAAGACAGATTGGTACACACTCCGTTGTTCTTGATATACTTGCCGAGGACAGTACTGGTCAAATATACGAAATAGAAATGCAGACTGGTGACAAACCCGGTCATATAAGACGTGTACGCTATATTACATCCAGTATAGACACATCATTTTTAGACAAAGGAAATGATTATACTAAACTTCCCGAATTACATATATTTTATATTACCACTTTCGATATTGCTAACGCTCACAAAACTGTGTATGATATAATCAGAATAGATAGTGAAACTCACATTGAATTTGACAACGGCGTCCATGAACACTATATCAATACAATTGTCAATGATGGTAGTACAATCTCTAATCTTATGCATTATTTTAATAATACTGACAGCAGCAATATGAATTATGGAGCATTATCAAAACGTGTAAAATATCTTAAAGAAAGCAAAGGAGGTAACTCATATATGTGTGAATTTATAGAAAAAATACAGCAGGAAAGCCATGATATTGGCAGACTTGAGGGGTTACGTGAAGGCAGACGCGAAGGTCAGCTTGAAGGCGGCATACAGACATTAATAATTGACAATCTCGAAGATGGCAAAAGCAAGGACATAATTATTATGAAGCTTGAAAAGCGCTTCGGACTTTCTCCTGAGGATGCTGAATATAATTATAATAAATGCCTTAATAAATAATGTCATTTTATTAAAAGGATACTTTATTAACCTGACAACTATTAATAAAACATATAAAAATACAAACCATATATAAAAACCAAAGCCGCACAATCCTTGACAAAAACAGCATTTTTGCTTATAGTTAATTTATATGGGTATTTATTATCCAGGTATCTATTATTAAGAAAGAAGAGGTTTTTATAATGAGAATTGCATTAATTATGGAAAACAGCCAGGCTGCGAAAAACGACATCGTTTACAATGCACTTAAAGGTGTTGCAGAAGCTAAAGGTCATACAGTTGATAACTACGGTATGTACTCAGCAGAAGATAAGGAACAGCTTACATATGTACAGAATGGTATCCTTGCTGCTATCTTAATCAACAGCGGTGCTGCTGATTTTGTTGTAACAGGCTGTGGTACAGGTGAAGGTGCTATGATAGCTCTTAACTCATTCCCAGGTGTTCTTTGCGGACATGTTGTTGACCCATCTGATGCTTATATGTTCATGCAGGTTAATGATGGTAATGCTATCGCACTTCCATTTGCAAAGGGCTTTGGCTGGGGTGCTGAACTTAACCTTCAGTATGTATTTGAGAAGTTATTTGAAGGAGAACCAGGTGGCGGATATCCTAAGGAAAGAGTTGTTCCAGAACAGAGAAATAAGAAGATTCTTGACGGCGTAAGAGCTGTAGCTTTCAGAGATAACCTTGTTGATATCTTAAAGGATCTTGATCAGGATCTTGTAAAGGGTGCCGTAGCAGGACAGAAGTTCAAGGATCTATTCTTCGCTAACTGCAAGAATGATGAAATAGCTGAATACGTTAAGACATTACTTGCTTAATATCTGATTTTCAGACAACTATATAATAAAAGGCATATTAACATGCCATTTACATGCATAGACTTAAATTTATATATTTTTAGGTTTATGCATATTTAACATCAAGTCAGAATTTATAAAAAAGCTATATAAAAGATATGTATATTTTCAAAGTCCGATTACAACATCTGGATTTAAAACTTCCATTCTTCCATATAGCTTTTTGTTATTAAAATAATTAATTATATCAGAATCATCAGGTCTAACTCCACATGAGCCTGTTCATAGGTGATTTTAGACATTATGGTTCATCTCAATGTGAGCATAATATTGGGGTAATAAGTAATAACTCTTATCTGCAGACCAGATAAGAGTTATTATTATTCATCCACTATATATATAATTGAATTATGCCCTTGCAACACCGATTATTCCTGCTTTTGATAATGCTTTTCTTACTTCTTTTCCAAGAATTGTTCCAACGATGATTTTTACAATGTCACCTATTATAAATGGAAATACACATATTGTAAGTGCATACATAACAGAACAATGCATTAAATATACAAACCATATAGTTCCAAAAAGATATGCAGCTGCAGTTCCAACAACCCATGCTATACATGTAGCAACGATATTCCTGTTAGTCTTCTCCATAATAATTCCACCTATAAGAATCATCGCAATGAAACCAATAAGATAACCGCCTGTAGGTCCTGTAAGCTTACCAAGTCCACCGGCATAGCCTGAGAATACAGGAAGTCCTATCGCACCAAGTAAAAGATACAGGCAATAACTTCCAAGTCCAGCCTTAGTCCCTATAACAAATACTGTAAAATACAATACAAGATTAGTAAGTGATATCGGCACAGGTCCAATTGGCAAAGACAACGGTCCAAGAATACACATGACCGCCGTCATAAGTCCCATAAATGCAATGTTGTAAATACTGGTTTTTTTCTCTTTCATAACCTTCTCCATTCTGATAATATATTGGCTGGCAATTACTATATTCATATAAGCTGTTATATAAACAGCTTATAACTCAATGTGTTAATTCTGATATTATTATATCGCTATTACATCATTAACTTGCTTTTAATCAAGATTCGCTCACATATTGTATATCTCTATAATATACATATTATATCAGCTTTTAATTGTCAACCTGTTCACTTGTTATAGTTTACAATCATTGCCAGCATATGTCAACTATTTTTCCCAATTTAACATTCAACTTATACAATTTCACATGAACTGTTAATAAAATAATCTGCCTTGTTTATTTTTCACACTAATCTCCACGTTCAATAACCTTAAGCCCTTACAGCCCAACGCATCTTAGTAGACCTTGCCCTCGGATTATCAATACACTCCTGTGCTGATGGTCTTATTACATCCTGTGCTATCTCACTGTATACGCCTTCTTTTAAGAATCTCTTAAAAGACTTTTTAACCATTCTGTCCTCGCCTGAATGGAAAGTAAGTATTGCCACACGTCCACCCGGTTCAAGCACTGATGGAAGACTTTCTAAGAACTGGTCTAACACCTCAAATTCACTGTTGACATCTATTCTTAATGCCTGAAATACACGCTGGCATGACTTTTTTACCGCTTCTTTTCTTTCTTTTTCCGGTATAAATGCAAGTGCTTCTTCGATACAGTTATACAAATCCTTAGTCGTATCTATTTTTTTACCTTTTCTTAAATGTGACATAACAGTCCTTGAAATCTCTGTTGCATATGGTTCATCAGAATTTTCAACCATCATTCCCTCAAATTCTTCGCGTGTAACTTCTTTAAGTCTTTCAGCCGCACTTACACCCTTTTGTGGATTAAGTCTTAAATCAAGAGGTCCGTCCGTCTTATATGAAAATCCCCGCTCAGGGTTATCAATCTGCATTGACGATACGCCAAGGTCTGCAAGCATGAAATTGAACTTCCCGTATTTTTCAGATACATCTGCTATATTGGCAAAATTAGTATTTATAACAGTAAGAATATCTTCACCGAATCCTCTGTCTGCAAGTCTTTTCTTAGTCTTTTCTATCTCTATTGGATCGACATCAAGTGCATACATATGCCCCTCGCCCTTAAGACATTCCATCATCTTTGTCGTATGTCCACCATATCCTAATGTAGCATCAAGTCCTCTCTGTCCCGGCTGTATATTAAGAAAATCAAGAATCTCATTTACCATTATGGATATATGCATGCCAGCCGGTGTACTTCCTTTGCTTATAACCTTCTTAATAGTATCCTTATACTTTTCCGGCTGAAGTTCTTTATACTTCTCACTATATTTTGTTGGATGAGTTCCTTTATATCTTACACGTCTTTTATGTACAGGCTTCACTTCATTATTTTTATTAATATTTTCATCAATCATACTAATCTCCATTATTTTTACAATCTCATTACTGTTAGTTCGTAATATTCTTCCAAAAACACTATATCAAAATAGTGGTGCGGAATGTATATTTCTTAAAATATGTTAAGAGCTTAGCTGTTTCTAATCTGAATAGCTTAGCCCTCACATTGCTTAAAGAATACATTTATTCGCACCACTATTAACTAATCTACTTTGAATGTCTTACTTCATTGAATTTATCAACGACCTTCTGTTCAGGTCCTCCTGTTGCCATACTTACAACAATAATTACAACTAAAGCCACAATAAATGCAGGAAGAAGTTCATATATCTTAAATATTCCACCAAATTGGGATATGATATATTTCCATACAAATATCATAATACCACCTGATAACATTCCTGCCATTACACCATACTTATTAGCACCTTTCCAAAATAGTGATATAAGCACAACAGGTCCAAAAGTCGCACCAAAACCTGCCCATGCAAATGATACTATTTCAAATACAGAACTGTTTGGGTCGCTTGCAAGGAGTATTGCAATAACAGATATAATTATAACAGTTGTCCTTGCAACAACCATTGATTTTTTCTCTGTGAGTCTGACACCAAAAAATTCCTGTAAAATATTCTGTGACACACTGGATGCTGAAGCAAGAAGCTGTGAATCTGCCGTTGACATAGTAGCAGCAAGTATTCCGGCAAGTATAACACCGGCGCATATTGCAGGAAGTATTCCATATGTACTAAGAAGATGTGCTATTCTTACAATAATAGTCTCTGCCTGACTCTTTCCTTCAAGAACTTCAATGGCTCCCACTTTAGACATGGCATTACCTACGACACCGATAAATACACCTACACCAAGTGAAATGACAACCCATATTGATGCTACTCTTCGTGATGTCTTAAGCTTCTTCTCATCCTCAATCGCCATAAATCTTAACAGAATATGAGGCATACCAAAGTATCCAAGTCCCCATGCAAGTGTAGATGCAATTGATAATGCATTATATTCAACTGCTGTGCCTGTAGCTGCTGAATAATTCTGTGTAAGATTAAGATATCCAGGAAGTTCTTTTGCGTTATCAATAACTGCATCCATACCACCGGCAACATTTATTCCAAACAAAACTACTATAAATAATGCAATTGTCATAACTATACTCTGTATAAGGTCGGTTGTACTCGCTGCAAGGAATCCACCCATTGCACAATATGCAACTATTATTGCAGCACTTATAATCATTGCAGTCATGTAATTTACACCAAAAAGGCTTGAAAACAGCTTACCACATGCTGAAAACCCTGATGCTGTATACGGTATAAAAAATAATATAATCATCAATGCGGCAATAACTGTCAGAATATTCTTATCATCACCAAATCTTTTAGAAAAGAAATCTGGTATTGTTACGACATCATATGCCTGTGAATACTTTCTGATTCTTTTAGCTACAATAAGCCAGTTGATATATGTTCCAATTGCAAGTCCCAATGCAGTCCAGAATGCATCTGCAATTCCTGAAATATATGCAACTCCCGGAAGTCCCATAAGAAGCCAGCTGCTCATATCCGATGCCTCTGCACTCATTGCTGTTACAAATGGTCCAAGCTTTCTTCCGCCCAGATAAAAATCGTCAACGTTATTATTTTTTTTTGAACATATAACGCCAACACCAAGCATGACTGCAAGATATAATATTATCGCAGCCATAATAATAAATTGTGACATATTACTCTCCATTCCGGGTATTTTAACACCCTTTTCTCTCTCATTTTACAAATCTTTTATAGTATAACATGAATTTATTAAAATAAAAACCATTAATTATAATATAAAAAGCTTATATGAAACATCTGCAGATATATCATATAAATTAATATTATCATTTATATAAAATATCTGCTAGACATCTTCATATAAGCTTTCCTTTAAAAATACTGATAAAAATACTGTTGTTTAATAATATTGTTTTCACAGGAAATACTATTTTACCTATATCATTGACTATTATAAAATAATATTCTTTTATAATATTATTCCAATATATAGAATGTCAGTCGATTATCAGCTTATTATTAGTTTATTATCAGTTAGTAATTCCTGCCGATTGTGTAATAATATTGCCAGATGCAGTTGTCGTCTGCACAGGCTGGGTTACAACAGGTGCTGTCGTATTCACCTCTGGCCGGGTTACTGTCTGCTGTGTATTCTCCATACTCTGCGTAGTTGGCTGCACTGCCTGGGTTACAGGCTGTGTCTGGACTGCCTGTGTCGTCTCACTCTGTACAGTACCTGTCTGCTGTGTACTTTCCTGCTGCGTCTCCTGATTATCTGTGGTCTCGTTTTCCGTTCCATCTATAACAGTTATATATCTCCAATATGCAAGGTTTGTTCCATAATTATCTTCCAGATGATATATAAGCACATATGTTCCCGGAGTTGATAAATCAAGTTCACCAGTAATCGTAATATATGAAGTAATATCCTTTCTATTCATATCCACTGCATATACACCAGCCCATCTGTCAAATGCTTCACCAACATGCACAGTACAATTATCAACACCTGTCATATAATCTATCTTAGTATCTACCTTACCATCCGCTGAAGCCCTTACATTATCAGTCGGATCATACTTACTGTCTTCCGGTATCTTTGAAAATTCATTTAACGCAATCAATGGCTGCTCACCCTTTTGTTCATATATATCGACTACAGAATTAATTCCACAATTCTCATATATCCACTTAGCATCTGCAACGGCAAGATATATATATCCAAGCTTTGCTTCATTTCCAAGATTATTATAAGCCGACGCTATAAGATCGGCATTACTCTGCGAATGATATGGTACAGAATGTATATATGCCTGATTAGCAAGGCCTGTTGTATAATGACCATACACATTATCACTAAGTCTTCTCCATACATACTTCTCATTAATCTTAGTCTCTCCTGTATGTACATCTGAACTTACTGAACATCTGAATGTCTTATAAGGATTATTAAAACTGCCATCTGACTCCATCTTATAAATCGTTACAAAATTCTCTGTTTTATTAATACTTATCTTATATGACTGGTTATCAGCTACATATGATACCGACTCATCTGTAATATTTTCTATATTATCATCACTTTTTTCTGTAAACATTGAACCAACTGTATTAAACATAAAAATAATAGCTGCTATGAAAACAATCAGAATAAATGCATATATTACCGCATTGCCTCGTAGCAGCCATCCTTTTATATCTACTTTTTTGACTCTTTTATATCCCTTTAAATCCATAAGTCAAATCACTCTTATTTGTTATTCTTTTCTTTTAATTCAATATACTTCATGATAAGGTCTATACAGCCTTCAATTCCAAGTTCTCCACTGTCTATGCACAAGTCGTAGCTCTTAGCTTCTCCCCACTTCTTGCTTGAATAATAGTTATAATAGCTTGCTCTCTTCTTATCAGTCTTCTGTATAAGATCTGCCGCCTTATTCTCAGAAAGTTCATATGTCTTCTTAATTCTTTCAACTCTCTTATCAATATCAGCCTTGATAAATACGCTTACTGCAAATGGATCATCCTCTAATGCATAATCTGCACAACGACCAACTATAACACATGGTTCTCTCTGAGCAATCTTCTTAATAGCATCAAACTGTGCTAAAAATACCTTATGGTTAATCGGCATATTAACATATGAATTAGTATATCCTAATGAATATGTATCCATTACAAGCGAATATAAAAAACTGTTAGTAGGCTTCTCATCCTGTGATTCAAAAAGGTCTTCACACAAACCACTTTCCTTTGCAGCTATTGCAAGAAGTTCTTTATCATAACACTTAACTCCTAATCTCTGCGCAAGCTTGGTTCCAATCTCATGTCCACCGCTTCCAAATTCTCGTCCTATTGTAATAACTGTTCTTTCATCCATAATCATCTGCCTCCTATCGCACTTATTACATATATCTCTTATATAATGTATTTATTATACAACTTTTTATCACATATTTCTACAATTATATATACATTTTATAAAATTTATATCTTTTTTCACTTTTTATAACAATATCAATCACTGGCATTTAGCTTCAAGATCTGCCAGCACCTTTTGAAAATAATCAGGAAGTGGAGCCTCAAATTCCATATAATTACCTGTCCTTGGATGTATAAAACCCAATACTCTTGCATGCAATGTCTGTCCCTGCAGCTTATATGGTGATTTAGCCGAACAATATACCTCATCACCGAGCAGAGGATGTCCGATACTTGACATATGTACTCGTATCTGATGTGTTCTTCCTGTTTCAAGCTGACATTCTATATATGCATATTTCCCAAGATTCTTAATGACATGATAATGCGTCACTGCTCTTCTTCCATTCTTATTATCTATTGCCATCTTCTTACGGTTGGTCTGGCTTCTTCCTATTGGCGCATCAACTGTTCCATCCGGCTCATTAATTGCATTATATACAATTGCATTATATTTTCTTGTAATTGAATGGACACTTAACTGTTGTGCTATGCTATTATGGCTGAAATCATTTTTACATACAACAAGAACTCCTGTTGTATCCATATCTATTCTATGCACTATACCCGGTCTTAATACACCATTTATACCGGAAAGATTATCCCGGCAGTGATACATAAGAGCATTGACAAGAGTTCCCGAATAATGTCCTGCCGCAGGATGAACTACCATACCTTTAGGTTTATTTACTACTATGATATCATCGTCCTCATATATAATGTCAAGTGATATATTTTCTGCTTCAATCTGAGGCTCTGTAAGCTTCGGCAGAACTATGTCTATATTGTCTGATATACCTATATTATAATTAGGCTTTACTGCCCTGCCATTAACCAATACATTATTATCTTTTATAAGTTTTTGTATAAATGATCTTGAATACCCATCCAGCTCATCTGCTATATACTTATCTATTCTCGTATTAACATCACTTTCATCAACCACCAGATGTAATCTTTTTTCTGATTCTTTTTCTATTGTACCGGCAATATTACCTGTATCATTTTCATTATCTGCAATATCTTTTAATATATTAATCCTATTTTTCACACTAATCCCCATTCCTGAGCAGCTTTTATCGCAAAGATGCGAAAAATTTCGCACAGACGATTTTCTTAGGCCATCAAAGGCTGTCTGCCTTGCTATTTTTTTTAATAAATTCAAATTCATCTTCCTTATATACAAACAGTATTAATATTGCAAATATAATTACCGAAACTGTAACATATATATCAGCAACATTAAATACAGGAAAATTAATCAGTTTAAAATAGATAAAATCCCTTACATATCCAAAACATAACCTGTCTATGAAATTGCCCACTGCTCCGGCACTTAACAGAATAAGTGTACCTCTTAAAGGCACCATTCTGTTTGTATGTGGCATCTTAATACTTACATATATAACTATAGCAACTATAACGACAGTAAGAATAAGAAAGAAATATCTCGCCCCACTCATAACTCCCCAGGCTGCACCACTATTTTCAAGATAGTAAAGCTCAAATACATTATCAATTATGACAAATGGCGACTTTCCCTTAAGATAATCTGCTGCCATTACTTTTGTCAGCTGGTCTGTAAATGTAAGAATTATTACCCCGGCAATATATATAATAAGTGAAGCATTTCTTTTTCTGTTATCCATTATCAATCCACCTTAAAAATTAATTATTTATTATTATAATAATCCGTTTGTTCAATATCATATTATTACTTTTGATAAAGCTGCTCTCATCTCATCATCTGTTACTGTTTTATCTATATATGCATTGCCAATCCTGTCAAGAAGTATGAACTTAATCTTACCTGCATCCATCTTCTTATCATTTTTGGATACCTTTATCACATCTTCAACGGATATTCCATCCACAGTTACAGGGAAGTTATATGCCTTAAATGTATTAATTGCATCCTCATATTCAGCATCACTTATAAGCTGTCTTGTCCTTGAGATTTCCAACGCTGCAACCATTCCAAGTACAACACATTCTCCATGATACAGCTCAAAATTCTTAAGCTTTTCAATGGCATGTCCAAGTGTATGTCCAAAGTTAAGTAGTGCCCTGTCACCTTTTTCTGTAGGATCCAGTTCAACTACTCTTCTTTTGATATTACAGCTTATGGCAATCATATTCTCAAGTGCATCGTAATCATGTGACTTAATATGCTGTATATTTTCCTTAAGCCACGTATAATACTCCTTGTCCCTGATAAAGCCATGCTTTATTATCTCACCAAAGCCGGAATTAAATAGTCTTTCACTAAGCGAACCCAGCACTGAAAGATTCATATATACAAGACGTGGCTGATGAAATGCACCGACCATATTCTTATATGCTCTAAAATCAACACCTGTCTTACCGCCTATGCTCGAATCAACCTGTGCAAGAAGAGAAGTCGGAACCTGTATAAAATCAATACCTCTAAGGTATGTTGCTGCTGTAAAGCCTGCAAGATCGCCTACCACGCCGCCGCCCAGTGCAACAATCATATCCTTTCTATCGAACTTATTAATTATAAGATATTCATATACATCCTCAACCGTATTAAGATTCTTGCTTGCCTCTCCGGCTCTGAATGTATATACAAATACAGCATTGCCTGTCTTTTCAAGTTCATTTTTTACTTCATCTGCATAAAGCTCTCCAACATTGCTGTCCGTAACTATACACAATTTTCTTCCACTTATGCCAAGCTCTGATACTTTCATGGCAAGCTTTGAAAAATCCTTCTCAATAGCAATATCATATATTGGTTTTTCATTATAATGTACTGTAATTAATTCCGACATGTTAATCTCCATTCCGCAGACATTTTAATTCCTATAAAAATCTGTGCTGTCTGCCACACAGATATACAGCTGATATTTATGTATATTTTAAATGTTGCCACCCGTGTAATAATATCACAGGTGGCAATATAAATATTATATATCTGATAATTAAAGTTTCTGTTCTCCTTTACTGAAAGCTGCAAGATCAATTCCACCTGCAACAAGTTCAGGAATATCTCCTGATATATCAACATTAGGTGGTGTTACAAGGAATATGTAATTAGTAATCTTTTGGAGATTACCTCTCATAGCATAGCATGAACCCGCTGAATAATCAATAATTCTCTGTGCTATCTCAACATGTATTCCTTCCAGATTAAGGACTACAGCTTTACCTGTTAGAAGTGTGTCTGTAATCTCACTTGCATCCTCCATTGATTCAGGGCGTATTACAACAACTTCAAGACCTCTGTGTCCTCCTGTCTTAATAGGAACCACCTTGCTCTTTGAGCGTCCTCTGTCTTCCTCATCATCATCGTCATATTTTTTATTACCCTGAAACAACTTCTTCCTGGAATATGACTTATCATCATAGTCATCATCTTCATAGTCGTAACCATAATCGTCATCATCTTCATAGTCGTAGTCATCATTAAATTTAAAAACGTTCTTTACACCATCAATTATACTCATTTTACTCTCCTAATTATAAATTATAATTTCGGGCCCCAAAAATAGCTGTCCCCACTCTTACGATAGTGGCACCTTCTTCAACAGCCACCACATAATCATTTGTCATTCCCATTGACAAAATACCCATATCAACATTATCAATGTTTTTAGACTGTATGTCAACAGATAATTGCTTTAATTGCCTAAAATATTTTCTATTATCCTCAGGATTAGAAACATATGGAGCACTTGTCATAAGCCCTTTTATATGTATCCCTGGAAATGCTGCCATCTCCTTTATGTTCTCATAAGCACTTTCAACCGTTATTCCGAATTTGTTCTCTTCCATTCCAACATTTACTTCAACAAGAATATCGGCTTCTACATTTTTTTTAACAGCCTCTTTGCTAATCTCTGCCGCAAGTCTTACAGAATCTACTGAATGAATAAGTGCAACCCTGCCGATAATATACTTGACCTTATTCCTTTGGAGATGTCCAATCATGTGCCATTTAATATCGTCATGCATATTATCTATCTTCTGACACAGCTCCTGAACATAATTCTCTCCAAATTCCCTTACTCCAAGGTCATATACCTCTTCAATCATGCTTTCCGGCTTAGTCTTGCTTACCGGCAAAAGAAGCACATCCTTTGGATCACGTCCGCTCCTTTCACATGCTTTTCTGATATTATCTTCTACAATCTGTATATTTTCTTTAAGCATATATTCCTCCATTCTGCAGTCTCTTTTATCATTAATAAATCATATCATTTTCAGAATATTTCTGCGCATCAAGCACTATATGGTCATATACGGATATTCCATGTGTGGTATCTTTCTTAACAACACAATATTCATTATTCTCATCTATGATATCGATAACCTTAAATACTGTATATCCCGTATTAACACAAAATACACCTTTAAGCTTATCCACTGCACCTACTATATACCTTCTTGAGGCATCACCCGGCATTGCTATTACATCACCTATATTAAAACTTTCTTTACTTACATAGCACACAGTATCCGTCTTCTTATATATCTCTGCCTCTGTAAAACGGCTTACAACCTGTCTGTTTTCATCATATGTCTCGCATATAAAGCCTACTTCTTTCTTACTACCTTCTGTAAGATACTCCGTTGGTATTGTATAAAATTCCGAATCAGTAACAGCACTTACAGGTATCTTAAGCCCACTCTTTCCTGTCGATACTACCTCAAGGTCTATCAGTCTGTCGGTGGCATAGCGTATTACATACTTATCAAGTGTTATTCTGCCATAGCTGTTGCCATTATTGCTAATAATGGCAAATTTCCCCTGTGTTGTAATACCATCTTTTTTTAATTTGATTGTAATTGTATTTTTAGACGAAAGGTCATATTCCTTTATCTGATCCTGACTTAATGGAATATATATATTCCATTCCTCACTTGTTACAAGCTTATATGCCGGACTTCCAGATACAATCAGTTCTTCTGATTTCAGATTATTCCTGACATATGACTTCTTATCAAATGATGACGACGTAATGTCACTTTCTGCCTTATTCTCATATCCATCAACAGAATATACTACTATCCCGCCTTCCTGTGCATTAACAGTCCTGAACAGATTCTGGCTTCCGGTACTTTCAATTATTGACTCCATGTTATTGATTATATTCTCATTCATGGCTTGCAATATTGTTGAATTAATATCCGTCTTCATATCATATACTTCCGAAAAATTACTGCCGTCATAGCTTGTCTTAAAGTTATTCAGTGTCGTCTTTATCGTAGCAAGGCTTGATTTTGTAAGTGAATTTTCATCAGCCTTGGAATACTGTGACAATATCTGCGCCACTCTTCCTGTCTCATCTACTGTATATAAAGTATCTCCATTCTTAACTCTTGTACCTTCTCTCTGATAGTAATTAATATTACCTGAATATTCAGAATTATAAACTTTCTCACTCCTTAACGCTACTCCTGTAAATGTAGCATTAGCAGTAAGTGTTCCCGCCTCAACCTCATATGAACGGACCTTTGACTTGGACATATACATTACTATAAAGCATATAATATATATCAGCACAGCTGTCATTATAATTAAAGCTGTCTTAGGCTTTCTTCTGTATTTAAGAACTTTTTTGTTATTTCTTTCAGCCATCGCTTCCTCCGAACACTATGCATATTCATGCATGTCTGTTTAACTATAATATTTTACCACTTACAGGCGACATAAACAAGTATTTACAAAATCTTCCAAAATATTTTTTACTTATCTGTCAACAATAATAATGTAAATTTATCAGGAGGTGCATAAAATGAATTCCAAAGGCTTTGACTATACAGCATTGACAATTGTAATTATAGGAGCCATTAACTGGGGACTGATTGGATTTTTCAATTTTAATCTTGTATC
>URAI01000057.1 GCA_900545725.1 uncultured Eubacterium sp. | reverse complement strand
GCTCACAACGCTTGATTATAATACCATTAATATATTCACTTGTCAACACTTTTTTCACTTTTAAATTATGCCTATTTCTTACTTTTCAATTATGCCTTTAAATTATGCATGACACACGTTTTCACTTTTCAATTATGCAACATTCTCTTTACGGCAGTATAAGCCAGCTCATAAACAACCTGTTGTAATCTGTCTTTAACCATATTATAATGATATGGATTTAATAAAATATATATATATTATGTATAATACGTTGTATGTATTTATATTAAGAATATGTATTCGGATAGAATAGAAGAATAGAACAAAAGGATAGAATAAAAGGATGGAATAATTTTATGGAGCTTAAACAATTATATTATTTTACAACAATAGTTCAGGAAGGCAGCATATCAGCCGCCGCCAAGAAGCTTTTTATGTCGCAGCCACCTCTTAGCTGTCAGATGAAACTGCTTGAAGAAGAGCTAAAATGTACACTGTTTGAAAGAGGCTCCCGTTCAATACAACTTACTGATGAAGGCAGGCTTTTATATCAGAAAGCCACAGACATTCTTGATATGTCTAAGCTTATGAAAGAAGAATTATTATCATTTTCAAATAAAGAGCAGGGAATAATAAGAATAGGAATAGTATCATCTGTCGTATCTTCTTATGGAATAAAATGGATTAGCGATTTTTCAACGAGATATCCCAATATATCCTATGAAATATATGAAGCTGATACATACAAATTATTAAAGAAATTAAGCGATTGCTCTATTCATTTTGCAATATTACGCACCCCTTACACCAATGACACCTATAAATCAATATCTTTAATAAATGAGCCTGTTGTAGCTATAGGTGACCGCTCATTTTTTAATAACAGCGAGCCTGTTACACTAAACGAACTCGCTGCATTTCCGCTTATAACCTACAGACGATGGGAAAGAATTATTACTTCAATGTTTAAAAAGATGGATATTTTATATCATTTTGTATGTATCAATGATGATGCAAGAACTACGGCACAATTTGTAGCAAATAAAATAGGAATAGGAATTGTACCAAAATCCACCATCAAAAATTTTGAAAATAACATTATATGCAAAACAATATCCGACTTTATTATAGACTCCGACATAGAACTGCTTTATAATCCGGCATGCTATATACCTCCATGCGGTAAATTATTCTTAGATTACATATCCTCATTAAAAATACATTGATTATCACACTAATCATTTATATATTTTTTAGCAGGAAAACGTATCACAACCTCCGTTCCTCTGCCAACCTCACTATATATCTTCATGCTATATTCCTCACCATAATACAGTTTAATTCTTTCGTTGACATTTCTTGCTCCATATCCGCCAGAATTAACCGTAAGTATCTTATCCGCTTCTTCCTGTGACATTCCTATGCCATTATCACTTACTGTAATTACAATAAATTCTTCTCCGTCATCCTCCTGCCTAAAATCACCCTTTATTGTAATTATGCCTCTTCCATCCGTCTTTAAATCTATACCGTGGTCGATTGCATTTTCCACAAGAGGCTGTAATATAAGATTAAGAGTTTCATAATCATATATCTTTTCACTGACATCTACAACAACATCAAATGAATTATCATGCATTACTTTCTGAATATCAAGATACGATGTCATATTCATCAACTCCATACGGACGCTTAACGTATTCTTACCCTTATTAAGAGAAGTCCTGTAATAATTGGACAACGCAAGTGTAATATCACTTATGTCCTGCTGCTCATATTCAATAGCCTTCCAGTTAATAAGTGAAAGTGAATTGTATAGGAAATGAGGATTAATCTGTGCCCTTAAAGCTCTCATCTCATATTCTTTCTGATTAATCCTGCCCTGATACACCTGTGTTATCAGATTGTTAATCTTTGTAACCATATCACCAAAGCCATGTATAAGCTCACCAATCTCATCCTTATCATCACTTGTAACAGTAATATCAAAGTTACCTTTCTCAACCTCATGCATATTATCTTCCAGTCTTTTAATTCTTCCGGTCACAAACTTCGACGTAAACACAATAGACATTATTGAAGCTATTACGGCTATTACACTTGCAACAATAAACATCATAAATATCGGCTGTGTTGAATGCATGGCCTGACTTGCCGGTTCATATACATATGCCATCCAGCCGGTAGATGCCAGAGCTTTTCTGATGATTGAATATCCGCTTTTCTTATCCTTTAAAATATCATTGTCCCAGCTTCCATCATCACTTATGCTTATAAGTCTTTGTGTATCTAACTCACAATCCTTATATTTATCCGAAAATCCATTATATGAAAATACTTCATTGCCATTACCATCCACAATAATGATTCCATAATTATCAGATGTATTTTCCTTAAATACCGAGAATACATTATCATAATCAACATTTATATACATTATTCCTATCAGTTTATCATTATAAAAGGTTGGCATCCTCCTTGCTGAAAACAGCTCCTTATCAGCTGCATCCGCAAACCATTTAACATCTATGCTTCCATATGCCGCAGCATACCATTTCTTATCCGAAATATCTGATATAGGCGCTATCGTATTATCATGTTTTACTACATTGTCAGTGTATATTGTAACCTGATTAATATCATTGTGAAAACATTTTAAGGATGATACCATCGGGTCAAATGTCTGTGCAAATTGCATATACATATCATATTCGCTGTCATAATCATAGCTTACAATCTTAGATATCGTCTCATTAAACGAAAGATAATTAGAAAGATTATTATAAATCTGAATCTGTCCATCTATACTTTCAACTGACTGGTTAAGATAACTCTGTACACTCTTAGCATCCCTGTCAGTTAATATCTTTTTCATCTGTACATATGAAAATGAAAATAATATAACGATAGGAAGAAATCCGGTAATAAGATAGATAATTGCAAGCTTATATCTTAATTTTATATTATTAATTCTCATTTTATACCTCATTGTATATCATTGCCAGTATCCCTGAATTTCTGTGGACTTATTCCAAAATATTCCCTGAAGCTCTGACAAAAATAAGATACATTGGCATATCCGGTTTCACTGCTTATTGTTATAATCTTTTTGTTAGTATTCTCTAACATATCTTTAGCCTTTTCCATCCTGTATTGCTTAATAAATTTACTAAGGTTCTGACCCGTCTCCTTTTTAAACAATGCACTAAGATAGCTCGGAGTAAGATATACAATATCTGCAAGCTGGTCTACTCCTATCTCTTCACCATAATGTGTATAAATATATTGTTTTACTGTTTCGATCTCCCTATGTGCCATTACAGGATTCTTTCCAAATACATTTTCAAGCTTATCAATATAGGATGAGACTATATGTATTATTGTCTTTAAATCTTCTGAATTATAAAGTTTTTCTATCTCTTTATTAAACTGCTCCTCATCACTGTCAGGTATGCTTTCATAGAACAGCTTTAAAAGATTTGAAAATATGAATTTGGTATATATATGCGAAAAATACGACTGGTTCTGATATTTTTTACCCAGTCTTTCAAAATGTTCCCTCAGGCTCTTAATATCCTTCATTCTGATATCCTGCTTCATCTGTTTCATAAGCGTATCATCATCAATATTAATAAGCTGCGACTCAGTCTTATCCTTTTGTCCTGTGTATATATATACCTCCGGATAATAGAATTTATTTTCCATAAGCTGTTCAAGATAATCCATTGTTTCTGTAAGACTATTATAATTATCAAGCTTCTCAGATATGGCAATATAGCATCTATGTCCGAATTGTTCAAAGACCGCTTCATGGATACCTTTTGCTATCTCATATACGTCATTTGCTTTCTCACGCATAAATACAACCGCCTGCTGCTGGTTAAGATTAAGATATTGGACATCCTCCAAGCCACATATATTTTTAAGAATATCATCTGCAAAATCCACAACCTCTTTTCCAAAAAAATCGCCATTAAATTCAATGAGAATAAGTCTGTCATATCTGTTAATTCCAATATCTGAATATTGCTGCTTATAATTTCCTTCACCTGCAAGCTCCTTTGCAGCATTAATATTTCTGCCATTAATCATACTATATAATAGATATTCTTTTATAAAATCATCTCTTCTGCTCTGGGTAAGTTTTTCCATGTTTTCACTATCAAGCTCACATATAACCCTATTAATTACATTTTCAAATTCTTTCGGATCTACCGGTTTTAAGATATAATCAACTACCCCCAGCCTTACTGCGAGCTTGGCATATTCAAATTCATTATATCCGCTGAATATAATATTTTTCGTATGGATATTATTATTTCTTACTTCCTTAATAAGCTCTATTCCATCCATAAACGGCATCTTAACATCTGTCAGCAATATATCTGGTGCATCCTGCGAGTCCTTCTTTGCATTAATATAATCCAATGCTTCTTTACCATTAGATGCCTCTGCTATATTAAAATCAGCGCCCATCCTTTTTAATAAAAGTCTTATTCCGTTACGTTCTATTTTCTCATCATCGACAATTAATATATTATACATCTGCTATCCCCCGTTACTTCATTACGATATTATTATTTTAACATAAAAAAATCAGAATGAAAATATATACAGAACTATCTGCATACTCTCATTCTGATTAAATTGTTGTATTATCTTTATATTACTTAAGCTCTATATTCTTCTCTTCCGGTACAATAGTCAGATTACGATTGTGCGATAAATCACTAAGGTCAATTTCTTCTTTATTATCAAGCAGCACTACAGGTCTTAACATATTGTCTGTATTCTTGGCAACTACTGCCCTTCGTTCATCTGATAACGATACACATACTCCCTTAGGATATATTGGAACAGCACTCATAAATGCATTAACAACTTCATAATTAAACATTCTGCCACAACCGCCCATCAAGTACTCTGCTGCCTCATATCTTGCATAAGATGGCTTATATGGTCTTTTAGAGGTTAATGCATCAAATACATCTGCAACATGTATTATCCTGGCATACACATGTATCTTATTTCCCTTATATCCATTAGGATATCCGCTTCCATCTTCATTCTCATGATGCATAAGTATAGCCGACTTAACCTTTGCCGATATATCCATACGGTTTTTAACAATCTCATAACCATATTCACTGTGTTTTTTAACCAGTTCGAATTCTTCCTTCGTAAGTCTTCCCGGCTTATTGATTATATCCTGTGATATCAGTATCTTTCCAATATCATGCAGAATAGCTGCCATAGAGACCTCTTCTAGCTGCTGCTTTGAAAATCCCATCTTAAGTCCTATAAGACATGACACCACCGCAACATTAACTGAATGTTGATACGTGTATCCGTCATACGACTTAAGATCCAGCATATCAAGACTTATAACCGAACCTGACAATATCTCATCAACTATCTTTTTTGCAACATTCAGAGTTCCATCAATATCATTATTCTTAAGTGCATTAATTCCTTCATTACGAAGCTTTTCCGATATTACATCTTCTATCTCAATATTCTCTGACCATTCATCTTTAATATATATTCCCGGCAGACCACGACGTATGAGACTATTAAGATAATCCTGCGTAAGAACACTATTTACTCCGAGCAGTATCCTTTCACCACCATCAAATACCGGTTTTGCAATAATCATTCCAGCTTCTGCTTCTTCTATTTGTATATATCGCATTAAACCTCCAACTTGCAATAAAAACTACATGATGTAAATACTGATTAATCTGTTTATTGCCATATGCTAATTATTGTTCTGCATAACACACAAAAACAACACCTATTTCAATAAATATATATTTTTTACCAGCTTATGTCAAGTTTCAGAACTGACTTACTCCAAAAATATTTATCAGGCAAATAAATATAATATCTTTAATTACAGTGATGTACATGAAGCAGTCTGTGTGCCTTTTCTGACAAAGGTTTTCCAAGATATTCTTCATAGCACTTAATTATCTCAGGATTTTCGTGTGAATATCTTATATTATTATGTTTATCAAGTCCATATAACACATCTGCTCTTTCATTTATACATGAAAAATCTTCGTGTACAGGCTGTCCTCCACCATTAATACAACCACCCGGACATGCCATTATCTCTACAAAATCATATGATACACTTCCATCATTTATAGCCTCAATCAGCCGTCTTGTATTACCAAGACCACTTGCAACCGCAACTCTTACAGGTATTCCAGCAAGGTCAAATTCAGCTTCCTTCCAGCCATCCATTCCACGCACAGACCTGAATGCATCAGGGTCAGGATTAGTCTTTGTTACAAGATAATATGCACTTCTAAGTGCTGCTTCCATAACACCGCCTGTCACTCCAAAGATTACACCGGCGCCCGTACCTGCTCCTAATGGAGAATCAAACTCATTCTCTTCAAGATTTTCAGGATTAATATAGTATGCCCTGAATAATCTTTGAAGTTCTCTTGTTGTCAATACAACATCGACATCCCTGCCACCATCCCATGTCATCTCGTTTTTCTTTGCAACACATGGCATAATTGATATACAGAATATCTTATCAGGATGTACCCCAAGCATATCTGCATAATATGATTTTGTTATAGCACCAAACATCTGCTGCGGTGATTTGGCAGTTGATAACTGTGCCTCCATGTCAGGATACTGGCTTCTTACGAATCTTACCCAGCCCGGACAGCATGATGTAAACATAGGCTTTTTAGTCTTTTTTATCTCAGGTATTCTTCTAAGCAGCTCACTTCCTTCTTCCATAATGGTAAGGTCTGCTGAAAATACTGTATCAAATACATAATCAAAACCAATCTTTTTAAGTCCGCCAACAAGTCTTTTAGCTGTCGCAAATTCCTTGGAAAGACCAAAGTTTTCTCCCCACGCCGTTCTTACAGCGGGCGCAATCTGGACAACTGTTATAATCTCATCATTTTCCAGAGCATCAAGTGCAATTCCTACATCGTCACGTTCACGAAGTGCTCCGACCGGACAATGAGTAATACACTGTCCACATAATGCACAATCCGTTTCTGATAACATTCTGCCATCTGATACATTGACTGTTGTTCTTGCACCTGTATTGACAACATCCCATATATGCATTTTCTGCACCTTATCACATATCTGCACACAACGCATACATTTTATGCACTTCTCACTTTCCCTTATCATTGGAAATGTCTTTTCAAACTCATACTTTTCAGGTTTTATCTCATATGGCATATCCGATATATTAAGGTCATTAGCAAGAGTCTGTAATGTACAGTTACCTCCTCTTACACACGATGCACATCTGTAATCATGCTGCGATAATATGAGCTTTACATTAGTCTTTCTGGTCGTTCTTGCCTTTCTGCTGTTAGTATGGACTACCATACCCTCTTTTACAGTATTATTACATGCTGTTACGCACCTGTCCTCGCCTTCAACTTCTACCACACACACACGGCAGGCACCAATCTCATTAATATCTTTAAGGAAACAAAGAGTCGGTATCTCAAATCCGGCAACCCTGGCGGCTTCAAGAATTGTTGTTCCTTCTTCAACCTGAATATTTTTTCCATTAATTGTCAAATTTACCATTTTTCTACTCTTCCTCCTCTGAATGCGCCAAATCCAAAATGATCACATCTTAAACATCTTGAAGCTTCCTGACATCCTTCCTGACAGCTCATTCCAAGTTCCACTGGTTCAAAATCCTTCTTTCGCTCATTGGCATCCCTCTCAAGAAGCTCAACGCGTCCACAAGGCACTTTATCCTCAAAGCCTGCAACAGGTATCTTAACATCGCAGGTTATCTCATGGTTATATCCAAGATACTCATCAATATTAGCTGCCGCAACCTTACCTGCTGCAATCGCCCTTATAACAGTAGCCGGTCCAGTTACGCAGTCTCCACCTGCAAATATTCCCTTGAAATCCTTTATCTCACTTGAATCTAATGCCTCAATCGCACCATGTGTAATCTTTACTCCAAATTCTTCAAACGCTCTTGATTCAATTCCCTGTCCCACAGCTACAATTATCATATCGCATTTGATAAGTTTTTCATCTGTCAACGCATTAACAGGCGCTGGTCTTCCCCGTTTAACCTTGCTTATCATCTGTGGCTGCACCCATAAGCCTTTGACATTATTATTGTCGTCCATTTCTATTCTTTTAGGCGACATAAGCTCTACAACGCAGCAGCCTTCTGCTTCTGCACCTTCTATCTCGCTTTTTAACGCAGTCATATCCGCTTTACGTCTTCTATATACGATATTAACCGACTCTGCTCCAAGTCTCATAGATGACCTTGCAACGTCCATTGCAACATTTCCGCCACCGACAACAACAACCCTCTTCCCGGTATAATCAGGCATATCATCATCACCAATTGCACGAAGCATCTCCACTGCTGAAATAACTCCATTGGCAATCTCTTCATTTTCAAGACCTATCTTTTTATCAGTATGGGCACCAATTGAAATATATAACGCATCAAAATCTTCTTTAAGCTCCTTAAGGGAAATATCCGTTCCTACACTTATATTTGTCTTAACCTCAACCCCTGCTGATAATATAGCTTCTATATCCTTATCAAGAGTCTTTCTTTCAAGACGATAATTAGGAATACCATATCTTAACATTCCACCGAGCTTCTTTCTTTGTTCAAATACTGTAACCTTATGTCCCATAAGTGAAAGATAATAAGCTGCACTAAGCCCACCCGGGCCACCACCTATAACAGCGACTTTCCTGCCCGTACTTTCTGCACATTCAGGAATTGGCACAATACCTGCATTATCCACTGCCATTCTCTTAAGTCCACGTATATTGACAGGTGCATCTATCATGGTTCTCTTACATCTGTTTTCACATGGATGTTCACATATAAATGCACATACAGATGGCATAGGATTATCTTTTCTGATAAGTCTTACCGCATCAGCATATCTTTTTTCCTTCACAAGTGCTATATATCCCGGAATATCAACTCCTGCAGGACACAGATTCACGCAAGGCACCGGCTGGTTACTGTTACATGTACATCTGTTATCATTAATATGTGATATAAAATCATCCATACATCCATCAAGACACTTAAGTACCATTGCTGCCGCCTCATAGCCCACAGCACAATCCGCAGATGCATATATTCCCTCAGCCGTTGTTCTTATAACCTCTACAGTTTCAAGCGTAGCTTCTCCATTAAGCACCTTATCAAACATCTGTGATATCTGGTTAAGTCCGATTCGGCATGGAACACATTTGCCACATGACTGTGCAAGACACATCTTAACAAATGAACCCGTAAGGTCAACTGGACACAGTCCGGGAGGACTTGCTGCAATTCTTCTTTCAAGATCCGTATATAACGATTCCATCGTAAGCTGTTTCTTATCTTCTGTAATAATAGTTAATCTGCTCACTTTTCACTCTCCCATTTTCTATTAATTTTCCATAAAAGATTACAATTACAAAACATTATTTCCTAAATATAGTACTGCCGAAACATTTTAACACATTAATGTATAATAATGCAATTTAGTTATATTTTAAACAAAGTGGGTTATTTTTTAGACAATATAGGCATGTTCTGATAATATTTGTCATCAACGCCATATCTGTAATAATAATTTCTCAAAATGGATTATTAAGTGAATTGCTTTTTGATATCATGGCAGTTATCATAGTCTTACAATATTATAAAAATATATTATATCTGTGCAGTATATTATATTAAATCTGCCATTACATATAATATTATGATATCACAATTATCCTGATATATTTATTAAATAAAGCTGTAAAATTACAAAATATTTATAAAATCATTAATCTTTACAATGTTTTAGACCATATGTAATATTACTTATTTTCGTTATTCTTTATTCAATATATGATATCCTCATTATTATTACAGCTTAATCCATATCGGATATATTTTATTAATTGTTATGCCTTAATCCATATATGATATCTTTCATTTTTGTTATGCCTTAATCCATATATGATATCTTTTATTAATTGTTATGCCTTAATCCGTATATGATATTATTCATCTTATTGGCTGCATCAATCCTATCCGGCTTATTATCATCTGTCATTCCATCTGGCGAAAATCTGCACTCTAAAACACAGTCCATTATATGTATAATATCATTGTCATGGCATATGCTGTTCTTTTCATCAAGCATAGCCGCATATTCTTTGTAATCCATGCCTGCCATCCTTTCGAGGCCGCTCTTTTTTAATATTCTTTCAAGATATGTATACATATAAAGTACATCACCATTATCAACACATCGCTGTATTTTCTTTTTCCTGCTATCATAAATGCCGGCTATAACAATACCTGATATGACTGCAATAATAGCACATATTGTTATAATTACCATAAAAGTTCTTCTATTAATAGAATTAACATTATCCGGCACATTATTATTGTCTGTCTGCTGTGACTGTGTCTGAACTTCTGTCTTCGTCTTAGTATCAGCCTCATTCTTCACGCTTTCCGGCGCCGTCTCTTCCTGATTTTTCAAACTTTCATCTTCGATGTTCACATCTGTCGCATTATTATTATTCTTTTGAACAATTGCCTGTGTTAAATCAAGTGATGATACACCAAATGAAGCACTTCCCGGTGTCGTCTCAACTGTTACCCAGCCATATCCGTCCATATATGCCTCAGCCCATGCATGAGCCGCCCTGTCTGTTACAGCAAGTGTCCTCGTCTGATAATCAAAAGCATGCTGTCTCTTTTCTCCTGTATATCTTTGAATTAATCCGTTGCCGGCAATGCCGTCAGTAATCTGATTAGCCGTAAGTGCATACCCTTCAACATATCTTGCCGGAATCCCTGCACTTCTTAACATCATAACTGCCGAACTTGCAAAATAAGTACAATATCCGTTTTTACTCTCTGTCAGAAAATATGTTATAAAATCCTTACCATCAGGCACTCTTCCGGGACTTGAACTGTATGTATAATTATCTCTGAGATAATTCTTAACGTTATTAATATAACTTTCTTTTTCCTGTACTGTAGTACATGTTATGTCCCCAAGCATATCCCTTACAATGCTCTTTATACTATCAGGCACATCAAGATATCTATCATATACCTGTTTTCTGTAATACAGCTCATCATATTTTATAATATTAAATGGATTATAATATTTTTCATCATTACTTTCCTCAGAGAAAAGTTTATAAAATACTCCAAAGTTATCTACATTTATACTGTAAGCGTTTCCATCCCTTGTTTTATCTAAGTTTTCATAACTTAGAGAATATCTGTATCTGTCTACAATATCATAAAACTCTCCGCTTCCACCGTCTATATAGTCCCTCATATCGGGATATTTCTCCAGAAAATACACAATTTCATCAGTAATATGCACCGGTTCGTCTATCTGGTTATTCTCCCATGAATTATCATTGTAATCCATGCCGATAAACTCAGGAAAATACTGGTTTTTTCCAGTATCTGCCGTCGTAAGTGTAAGAATTTTATTGTCGTTATAACGTATACTGTCAATTCTTCCAAGCTTTCCATTATCCATTCCTGCATGTGCCGTTCCATCTGATAGTGTACCATTATTATATATATAATCAATGCCCTGCTGTACCTTTATATTAGCCCTGTCAAACACATCTGCCCTCTTAAAATCATCTGTTGGTACAAATGATATGCATAACAATGCAGCTGCGCAGCTAACCACAAGTACCACTGCCGTCTGAATATAATTGCCCCTGTGTCTGTTAGCTGATACGCCGAATACAAAAGCTGTACACATTACAACAGATAACGTGTCAGGCAATATATTAAAGACTGCAAATAATAAAATAAATGGCACTACTATAAGAACTGCGCCTATCATATTTTCTACATATGTAACAACAACTGTTACAAAAAAAACTATAATTACTGCCATAAACATAAGCGCCATTGTTCTGCTGTTATTAAATGTACTTCCATCAAACCCGCCAATGGATATATTATCATATTCAATACTATATGTATCCTTTGCCAGCTTTAATATATCATTGACAATTCCAGTCATTCCATCTGCTATAAGGCTGTACTTCCATATACCCAGCATTATAAGAAGTCCTGCTGGCACGATGCAGACTTTCCATGAATTACTTTGATAAAATACAGCTGCAAATATAGCCGCTAACCCCCATGAAAACAGAAATATTCCACTGCTTTGGACACCAGGTGCAGCGCATGATATTAATATCTCCATTATTCCCGATGTTCCAATGCCTACAAGTACTATTCTTATAAGATATTCCGACCAAAGCCTTAACGCTGCAAGGCTTTCTTTCCTTCTCCCATTGCTGATAACCATACTATTTCACACTTATCCTTATTTCCGAGCAGATTTTGTTGCGAAGATGCGAAGAAATTTCGCACAGACGATTTTTCTTCTGCCATCAGTGTCTATTTGTTCTGCCCTGAAACAAATAGACAGTTCATTTATGAACTTGTGAATAATCAGTTTATCAATCTGATCATCCACACTATCTCCATCTCTCAATCTCCCTGCAATTAAGAGGCTATAACAAATCAATACAGACGGTTTCTCATCCACAATCAACGGCTGCTTATACCCTATATAAATCACGCCTATTATCCTATATATTGAACGCCACAGACGTTAAAGGATAAGAAAATTTATATAAAATCGTACATATTATCCGGTATATCTTTAATATCCATGCTGTTAATATTATAAATATTATATTCATCCTGATATAACCCATCCGCAGCATATTCTTCATTCTGAATATCATTTATGCCTGTAAAACCATCTGTTGTAATTACAGTTATCTTATATTCCGTCTGGTAATCATGTCCTTTAAGTGCCGCTATTACATTTGCCGCTCCATTATTACAGCCTTCCATTCTCATAAGCCTGCATACTGCCTCACAAAGTGAATCCTCATCATAAAATGAATACAATAATACCTCCTGTGCCTTGTCATCCCATACGGCATAAGACGCACTGATTCCATTTTCAGCATATACATTGCCGGCAGAATACAAAGCACTATATATATCATCCAGAACAAACCGTTCCTTTTCATTATTTACGCATATAATATCAGCAATAATAATATTTTCCTGCTTTATGGCACTTCCATACTGTCTTACAATATATTCATCACCCGCTGTGCTAAGATTCCAGTGAATATGATTAATAGCATCTCCCTGCCTGTATTGTCTTAAATCTATTACCTCTGTATTATCCTCCGGCTCATAAGAAAATTCATATTCATCAGAAGCTCCATAATACCTGTACTCTGCCTCACTCCTTTTATCCTCTGATGCATATGCAAGTTCAGGAAAAACAGCTATGCTCTTAGTCCTGTTAATCTTTCTCTTTCCTTTAAAAATCATAAGGAAATCATATATTACAAAACTCTTTATCGTAACATTCACATAACCTGCATGTTCAGGTATAATGTTGATTTCTGTTATATTCTTATAATATTTAACATCATAATTAAGCTTTTTCTTTAAAAAACTCATTCGTACATCCACATTAACAGTCCTGTTAAGTATCCCTGCCAGTCTGCTTTTGTTCTTTACCGATATTCTTATATCTTCTTTTGGTATACACATATTCTTTGTTATAAGCTTAACCCTCATCAAAAGCCATGCAATACGCATATATATCAAAGATATTAATGGAACTGCCACAAATAATACCAGCAGCATAAATGCACTATAATCCACATATAATACATTTATCCATAATATACAAAAAAGGCATATAAGATATCCCACTTTTCTTCTTTTCACACTAATCTCCATTTTTCACACTAATCTCATCTTCCTATACGTGGAACATCAACCCGCTTTACGATATCTCTTATAACCTCCCTTGCCGGATATCTCTTTGAATTAATTCCGTGCTTTACAACTATTCTGTGTGCTGCAACATCTTCTATAACCGATGATACATCAGATGGAATAACATAATCTCTTCCATTTACAAATGCACACGCCTTCGCCATTCCTATAATTGCAATACTGCCTCTCGGACTTATTCCCTGAATTATTGCTTCTGAATGTCTGCTCACCTTCGCTATCTGTGCCACATATCTGTATATCTCATCATCGACATGTATATTTCTTACATAATCCTTAATCTGTACAAGCTCATCTGCACTGACTGCCTGCACTGACTTTATTCTTGTCTGTTCCTTTTTACTCTTAAGTATCTCAATCTCCTCGTCTACTGATGGATACCCCATCGTAAGACATACCATGAATCTGTCAAGCTGTGATTCAGGAAGTCTTTGTGTTCCTACCGAACCATATGGATTCTGTGTTGCTATTACCGTAAATGGCTTTGGAAGCTGTCTTTCCACTCCATCGACTGTAACACTGCCCTCTTCCATAACCTGCAAAAGTGCTGACTGTGTCTTAGGTGATGTCCTGTTAATCTCATCTGCAAGAAACAGATTACACATAACAGCACCATCCCTGTATTCAAAACATGATTTTTCCCTGTTATATACATTAAAACCTACAACATCTGACGGCATAACATCCGGCGTAAACTGCATTCTGTTACATTTAAGTCCCAGCACCTTAGAAAATGTCAATGCCATGGTAGTCTTACCAACTCCCGGAATATCCTCTATAAGTATATGTCCATCGGCAAATACCGCCATAAGTATCTTTAAAACAATCTCATCCTTACCTACGATTGTTTTTTTAATCTCATTCCATATATCCTTAGTCTTATCAAGTAATCCTTCATCCATCTATATAATTCTCCATTCGTATAATCCATCTCCAGCAGATCTATTCTGACACCATATAAAAATAATTTATGCAAATCACCTTTTATACCGATAGTTTTATTATACAATAAATTCGATATATCCAAAGACTTTTTGTAATATTTTACTAAATTTTAATATATTCTTGCCACTACCGTTTTTAATGTTATAATATTATTAGAAAGAATTTATAAAGGGGGAATGTTCACGATAATGCTTACATTAGAAGAAAAGAAAGAAAAAGTTAAAGATTTCCGCCCTATTGATGATGCTTTTTTTGAAACACTTGCTGATGATACAACCTTTTGTGAAGAAATATTAAGAGTTATTCTAAATGACGATAAGCTGACTGTCGAAGATGTAATTGTCCAAAGCAGTCAAAGGAATATCTATGGTCGTTCTGTCAGGCTCGATGCTTTATGCACTTTGGGTGATGGAACCAAATGTAATATAGAAGTACAAAGAGCTGATAATGATGACCACCTTAAAAGAGTCCGTTTCAACGCTTCCAGCATAATTGTTACTGACTCTCAAAAAAGGGATAAATTCAATTCTATAGATAACTTATATGTTGTATATATTTCTGAATTTGATATATTTAAAAAGGGGCATACTTTATATCATGTAGACAGTGTAATCCGTGAAACATCTGATATAGTTGACGATGGTTTAGCAAGGATATTTGTAAATACCGAAATAAATGACGGTACTGATGTTTCAGAACTAATGTCCTGCTTTAAACAAAAACAGGTAAATAACTCAAAGTTTCCTATATTCTCAAACAGAATGGACTTCTTAAAAAATGCTGAAGGAGGATTGAATGCCGTGTGTGAAGTAATGGAAAGATATGAAAAAATTGCTGCTGAAAAGGCTGAAAAAGAAGCAACTGAAAAGGCTAATATCAGGGCTGTTATAAGCATGATAACAACTTTTCATGCTACAAAAGCACAGATTCTTAAATTATATTCCGAAAATGAATACAATCAAGCCATGAAAGAAATCAACAAAAATATTTAATTGTTAAAATAACTGTCAATCCGTGCAGTAAGTAACCAACCGGTTGTCACCCCAAGCGCAGAGGTTTTTGAAATGTAGCAGAGGGCCGGCTGTGGCTGATATGTAAAATTTGTATGCATATGGGAAGAACTTAGTCGCTCTTAAGATGAGCTTTCACAATGT
>URAI01000056.1 GCA_900545725.1 uncultured Eubacterium sp. | reverse complement strand
ATTCAGCCTGGCAGGAACAGTTACAGTCAGAGGAAGCATCTCTTAAGGCAAGAGAGGCGCAGATGCAGGGGAAATAAGGGGTTGCGGCGGTTTTTGTGGACTGTGAAAAATAGAAAATCATATAATTATAGATTGAGTATAGCTTATTAATTTGGATATAATTATTTGGATTTTTTAGTTTTGCCACCCATTTGCCACCCGCAGAATAAAATATCATAGAATTAAATAAACCAAAGTTAAACAATATAAACTAATTATCGTGTTTAACTTTGGTTTTTCATTTAAGAATTGATTGTTTTTTCAAATATGTCTACAGCGTATTGCTGCATGACTTCTGTATTAAACGTGTATGTCTGTAATGTGGTTTCAATATTCTTATGGCCAAGACGTTCCATTACAGTCTTTGGATTAACTCCATTTTCAGCCAATATAGTGCCGTGGGTATGTCTTAGACAGTGAGCATGGAATAATGGTATATTAAGTTCGTAGTGAATAATTCTTGCACAGAACTTAAATGATTCAGGAGTTAATATTTTACCATTGGGTTTAGTACATAATGGTACAAATTCAATACAGTCAGGTGGAATATCTGAATCGGCTGGAAGCTGGATTATTTTGTTATCGGATGTGATATATGTATTCAGATAATTAGCACCATATTCTGATATGTTATTTTTGCGTAATTCTACAGCATTTTTTAAGGCATTCTCTAAGGTAGTACCAATCTTTATAATTCTATATGAATCGTACTTAGGCGGCTTAATATACCAGTCTTTGTCTTTCTTGAATATCTGTTTATTAATATTAATTTCATGTCTGCCAAAATCAATATCATGCAGAATGTCAATTGCAAATGTTTCTGATATTCTTGTACCCGTGTTATAAGGAACTAATAAAGACAGATTAAATTTATCACCGGCTGGAAAACGTTCAATAATATGATTAAAATCTTCTTTTGTACAGATGTAATTATTTTTTTCTTTTGCTTTAATATTAACCGGAAACTTACCAACCTTAACTGAACAACATGGGTTATAATTAATATATTTCAAAGGGGTAACAGCATAGTTAAGTGAGCTTGTGAGACAGGTAAGAATATTGGTAATTCTGTTTTTGGACAGGTTGGCGGCTTTCATATTATCAACCCAGGATTGAATAATGTCGGGGGAATACTGGAGAGAGCTAAGCTTGTACATGCCCAAGTGCGGTTTGATATAGGTTCTTACAGAGCCGGCATAGTTGACATATGTATTATAGGAATAACCATGGTCAATATTCTTTTTTATTGCATTATCAAGCCAGTAAGAAAGATAATCAGATACGCTTATCTCTTTAGGTTGAAAGGTTCTACCGGTATTATTATATTCAGCCATGGCAGCAGTGCGGGCTTCTAAAGCTTCTTTCTGTGTTCTAAAGCCGCCCTTTTCAATTTTCTTTCTTTTGCCCGTCAATCTTGGCCGTATCAAAATAATAACTCCATTTATTACCTCTTTTTCTAACGCCTTCAGCCATAATAATCACACTCCATTCTATAAATATATGTGTTGCATAGGTGCAGCACTAAAAAGGGTACAAAAATCAACATTAAAAGGTAAAAAGCATTGACATAATTAAAATAATTGTGTAATATTTAATTACAAAATTAATATACTAATAAAGAAGTTGAACGTTGCGAATACGTGGCAGAGTGTAAAATGTCTTGTACACACTTGGGAGGAAAGGTTCAACTTCTTTTTTTATGTGTATTAAAGCCGATTATTTTACAAGTTAGGAAAGAAAAATAATCCATATAATCAGGTGGTAATGAATATACATGTACGGCTGTTATTTGTGGTTTGTTTGGTTGAGAATGCAATTTGAAAATATAGCGGTATTTATTTTCAATATTAATTTTTGCGATTTGTTTTTTAAATGTAGGATGCTTATTGCAGTAATTATTTAAATAATAACATTTTTTGCAGGTTGTTTTAATAAAACTATTTTGCATATTGCTTTCTATATATGTTCTTACAGTACCAGCAATCATATCTGCTATTTGTATTAATTGGTATTTTTGTGATTTAGAGTCTCTATAAATAGCAGTAGCATTATTATGAGTATTCCAATTTTTAGTGTTTAAAGCATTTTCGACGCAGACTTGTTCATCTTTTGTTAAACGGTCAAAAACTATAAGTATTTTATCTGATTGATTAATGAGTTGTAAGTGTATTAATGCTGAAATAGGAAAACCATGTAAAGTCCCACTTAAAAATTTGTCTTCGGTTGTTGCAAATGATTTTAAAATTTCGCTTTTGTTATTATAAAGGCTTTGCTTGAATGCAACAAAAGAAAATGCATATCCCTTTAAATCTTTAAAATGTTCATAGGCTTTATCAGCAAAACGATGGCGTTTTAAAGTTGTACTTTTTAATTCTTTGTTATCTAAATTTAATTCATGTTTAGCCATATTTAATAATTCAATGTTATATGGAATATCGTCAGGCGTAGTAATGAAACAAGAAGTTACATATAATTCAGAAGAACTAGTATTCTTGTCATCATTAAATGTAAATCCAGTATCGCCAGACTCGTCTATAAATAGTATTTTGTCATAGTTAGAAAAAATAATATCTTTTTCTTTTAAATTCATTTATATCTCCTATATTTGTATTATTTAAATTATTTTTATTGGTTTATTATAACAGCTTCTATGTCGGTAGCATGGAAGCTGTTTTTATGTTAATATTGATAAAATGGTTACTTATTCCCAACCTTTTACATTAATGCATCCTGTAACACCTGAGAAAAATTAATATTAAGCTGTATAGCCTGTTCATTAAGCCATTCGGGAATAGTAAGAGTTTTCTTAACAGCACGTGAACTGGTGCGCTTCTTATACGCAAGCATATCAAATTCTATGACAACTAATACTGCATCATTATCAACTGTAATCTTATCAACAGGGGAAGGAGCAGTATGAAATAATGCTGGATAAAATAATCTGTTCATAATTACAACTCCTTAAATAAATAAAAAAGGTGGCAACCGAAGTTACCACCTTACTAACAAATGAAATAGGTGGGGTGACATTCCCACATCTCCAACTAGGGTGACGGCTGCCCGTTCCGTCCTCAGATTTCATTTGA
Organism: uncultured Eubacterium sp.; assembly: GCA_900545725.1. Lineage (GTDB taxonomy): Bacteria > Bacillota > Clostridia > Lachnospirales > Lachnospiraceae > Lachnospira. The sequence goes on along the minus strand of URAI01000056.1, from coordinate 12,975 downwards.
TATAGTTTATGTTTCTGTAACTTTGATTATACATTAATTAAAAAAAATGTCAAGTCTTTATAAGTGTTCCTTTTTTAATAAAGTTTTTTACTCTGTTAGAATTTAATATGTACATAGAACGGGCATAGAAAATTCCACTTGAAGATACTCTTACCGCAACTTTAATAAATTCTCCGTTAATTATGTATTCTTTAGTAAATTCAATAGAATCATCTTTAACATTTTTCCCTACATAATCAGGTGATGCAATAATTGTTGCTATATCAGCACCATATTTATTATAGTCTTCAGGATGTGATGATTTCATATGTGTTATGTTAGAGTCAGATATGTAAATAGGGGTGCCGGCTTCTATATTTAATTCAAGCAATTTTATGATTTTAGATGAAAATTCACCGATTTTTTTACGCATTGTAATTGTATTATCTCCTTTATGTAAAATCATACTTTGACTAACCCCAAGTTTATTCCCAACCTTTTCCATTAATGCATTCTGTAAAACCTGGGAAAAATTCCCGTTTCATTTTAAGTAAAAACGTTTTGCTTTTTTATTTTTCGTTTTATTTCGATGTGTTATCGTTTCATTTTTTATATTTTCGTTTCATAAGTGCAAGAATTTATTTTTATTTCAAAATCAAAAATAATTTATTCATATCTATATTTCCATGTTATAAGTTAAATATATTGGAATGATTGAGGTGCATTATTTATACCATAGGATTTTAAATCTTTTGGTTCTTGGTATTTAATAACATTTTTTAATTTATAAGCGACCGCCTGTTCGCTGTTGTTATAATATTTATCAAAAAATGTTTTATTAATACCTGAGTATTCATGTGTAATATTCCATATTATTTGAGGGGTATCAATTAGAATATCATCAACCTCAGCTTCCCCGACAACTTTTTTAATAGGAGTAGTAGAGTATATTACAATTTTATCAACATGTCGTTTACATGCTTTTTTTCTGAATTCATATAATTTTGTCCCATTCATTATACTTTCAACATGAATGGGATTGATTGATAATAATATTGAACACATTGTATTTATCGCTCCGTTCTTTTTTATTATATAGTAATATTCTACTATGATTAATGTTTTATTGCAATAAAATTCAGAACAGTTGTTCTAATTGATTAATAAATTGGAAATGCCGCCTTTTTCTGCAATTGTTGCAAATTGTTTATTAGTTAGTTCAAAAAATCCCCAATATTGATTACGTTGTAATCCTATATTTTCTATTAAGTCATGACGAACAATTCTTTTTACTAAAGCACTATTATATGTCATCTTAATAGCTTTGCATTTTCCCTTCCTAAACCAATAATAAAGATCATTTTTATCAAATACACTATATTTACAAGCATAGTTATAGAATTCATTAAAGTTTAAAAATTCACTTTGGTCTTTAATATTTTCTACAACACATATCGATGTGGCAACCGAAGAATATTCAGCATTTTTGAATTCTCGGCAGTTCTATATAGAACTACAATATCTCCATATTTTAATTTTTGCACAGCATCCATTGAACAGATATATATCTTGTGAATAGAATTAGTATATGAAACATCTTTTATTATATTTTTATCCTCTGTTGTTAAGATAGAGTCTGGAAACATGCTTCATCTGCAGAAACAAATTCTTTGCAATCGGGATTTGTAGCTATATCTTGAATCATTTGGTTATCTAATTCATCAGGAGTAACAGTATCTATGTTATCCCATGAGCGTTTTGGAAAATGAGTAAGAATTAATTCCCATACCATCTGTGCATCATCATCATTCATTACAGTAACAGCACCTAATATTCGTTCTTTTATAGTGGTCATAATAAATTCTCCTTTAGAATTTTTTATAAAGTGTCTTTATCCATAATACTTTTCCCGGCATAAATAAATGGAATTTACTTTCCATTGAATAATAAAAAGAGACCACTTACAATACATAAGAGGTCTCTAGTAACGTATAAGACCTCCACATTGCTGTGGAGGTCTTTCCAAAATAAAAATAATCTTCTATAATGCCCTATAGGCTGGATTGCTAAATATATTTAATATCTTTGCACGATTATTATATTATGAAAAACCATCACAGTCAATATGTTTTAAGAAATAAAATGCACTAAAATAAATACATAATACATAACAATGAATCAAATTTAAAAAATCAGTTTAGATTTTATAGCATCATTTATGGCGTTCATTTTTTCGTCAGAGAATTTTATACCATACAAGACATCTGTTGATTTTCTTGGGGTATATATTCTTGATTTATCAATAGTTGTAATTTGACTAATTAAAGCAATACTTCCGGACTTTAACTTAGCAATTTCCATTCTGCTTTTTTTAAGAAATTGTACATCTTTTTGAGCTTGGGCAGTTTTTAAGTTAAATTCATTTTGATTATTGATTAATACGTTTAAATTGTCTACAAGTGTTGCAGCAATTTCATTTTCAACATCATCCTGTGGTTCAATTTCTTGTGCAATTATTTTTTCTATGGCAGAGTTAGCTGAATCAATAGATTTTTTAATTCTATTACATTCATCTAAATCTTTTTCAGCTTTTTTTAACATTAAATCGTGCCGTGCATCTAATTTGCTATAAAGTTCTGAACCAAGAAATACATCAGTTGGATAAGTCTCTTCGGCTGTTCCAGATGTTAGAGGAACTACAGTTACAACACTAGCACTATGATTATTATTTTTATCAAGAACTATAGCATAATGAAGACCACCATATTCTTTACCAACATTAAAGCCAAAATTAACTTTTATAACATCCCCTCTGTTGTATCGAATTTGTTTTCTTGGATCGTAGAATTCTTCTTTTTTAATGTATTCTACATAAGTTTCAAACCAATAGGAAAGCAGATTTGCTTTTTTTAAATATTTTCCAGTAGGTTCATTTATGTAATATTCGAATAAGTTATTTAATTCTTTAATAGCATGTTTTTTGTGTTTAATTACTTTTTCTTTGTCTAGTGGCAAACTCAATGGTTCATTCTCCTTTAATTAATTATTTATACTTTCCGCAATTCTTACAAAATTGAGCATTAGAATTATTGACTGTACCGCATTTTTTACATGTCCATGTTCCTATAGGTTCGTTTTGTGTTTGTCCTTCAAATAGCTGCATCCTTGATTGTATTGAATATTTTATCAAGCTTATCCCTCCTTATCTTGTCAAGTATTCCTATTATTTTAAATTTTAAAAATTTTGATTATATTTATGCGGTAACGAGTCGCGGTAAAATCTTACATTACAAGTATTAAACAAACCCATATGCCTTGTAAATAGATAAAATTGTATTAAATTATATACAATCAGCAGGCTGATAATATTAATTCCTACCTCACCCGATGCCTAACCCACCATTCATAGCTGACGATTCGTCCGCCGCTTTTTTCTGCGCTTCGAGCTGCTGGCGGTAGCCGGCTACCTCGGCATCGATGTCAACGTCGGCAGAGTTGAGCTTTACTTTATTTCTGTTATTACCAGACTTATCGTCTCCCTTAATCTTATCTACAAAGTTCTTAACCATATTCCATTCAGCCGGTGACAACTGGCCAAGAGCAATGAAGGTATTCAGGATAAATTCATCGTCGGTATTAAGTGTTTTCTTAACGATATCAGCAGCCTGTTCAGCACGGGTTTTTTTAGAAGAAGGTTCACCGTTGCCAGTGCGCAACCATTCTTCATTGATACCGAACTCTCTACATATTGATGTAATTATGGCATTTGAAGGTTCGCGTGTTCCTTTCTCATAACCAGTAATTGTATTACCAGCGACTCCCAGTTTTTTACCAAATTCAGTTTGTGTAAGTCCTGCATCTTTACGAATTTTTTTAATTCGATTATTCATTATTTTACACCTCGATATCTATTATTCCTTTTGAAATATTTTATGTGATTAATTCCTACCTCACCCGATGCCTAACCCACCATTCATAGCTGATGATTCGTCCGCCGCCTTTTTCTGCGCTTCGAGCTGCTGGCGGTAGCTGGCCACCTCGGCATCGATGTCAGGTATATCATATTGTACGGCAAGAGCTGCGGCATCTTCCTGGCTGGCAGTTGAATTAAACTTATCTATAAGCAGCTCAAGAGCCTGCCAGTCCTTTATGTCAAATTTGGCGAATGTCTTAAACACATTCTTGGCGAACTCATTCTCGCCACTTAATACCTTATCTATTAATGCACTGTATTCATCCTTAGATTCAACGAACATCGGTTCGTTGCCATTCAATAACCAGTCTTCATTCACATTAAATTCGCTGCATATTAGCTTGTATAATGACATCTTCTGTTCGGGGCGGGCTAGGCGGTTATTTTCGATATTGCTTATAACATCTAAGCTAACACCTAGACGTTTGCCAAATGTATCCATACTCATCTTAAGATGTTTTTTTCTCAGTTCACGTATTCGGTCGTATATTTCCATTATATAACAATCTCCTTCCTATATTTTGTAATTATACTATACAATGTATTTTTTTGTTCGTCAACAAAAAATATATAGAAATTTTTACAAAATATGTTGACAAACAAAAAACACGATGTTAATGTTTGGTCATAAACAAATATACAAAAATAAAATTTGTTAATAACACATGGTAGAAAGGAGGCGTTACATTATGCCTGAAGAAAAGAATAATGTAATTGAGCAGACCGCTCTTAAATTCTCAGAACTGGAGAATGATAATAAGACATTCATTCTCGGCTATATGCTGGGAGTGATGAAGGAGCGGGAGGAGAGGAAGCAGAGGCAGGCGGTGTATTCGCAGGGAGTACTTGCCATGGCGAATATGCAGAAGAATGAAAAAGCCGGTACTGAATCTAAGTACCAGCAGATGAGTTTGTTTTAAGCCGGATATGTGGATATGTCCGGCAGATGGTGATTATGAAGGAGCAACCTTATGAGAGAAATCAAAGCAACATTTTCAGATGGAACAAGAGAAAACTTCGGAAGATTCAGTGACCTTAGGATGTATATGGAATACGAGCATAAGACAGGAGTAACTATTACAGTACGCTACTGCCTTGAAACAATAGCAGAGAATAAGTCACTTACTTATGAGCAAGTTGCCGAGCTTGCTAATAAGAATGAATATGCCGAGGCTTGGAAAGTCTGCCCAGTGATTGAATAGAAGGGAGTGAGAAGCGTGGAAAAAGTTGATGAATTAATAGATGTGTTAGCAGAACATATTATCCAAAGGATAAACAATAGTGAAAAGATAATATCTGATGATATAGAAGGCAAGACAAAAGCTCTTGCAGAGTTGGTATCTGCAAGAGCTGGTTGCGATAAATTACTTAAATAAATCATCATCGATATTAGAAACGATTGCATTAAAGAAAGTAGCAATTTCTTTTGCAGTATCCTCTGTTTCTTCACACTGGTTAATCAGGTTATTCTGAATAGCTAGTTCAGTAATACTTTTAGCAAGTGTGTATTTATCTGAATTATTTAAAGACATAATTGTTTTTCTCCTTTCTTAAGTACTAGGGAGCTGCAACGCCCAGTAAGAAGATTATAAGGAGTAAGAACATAAAAAACAATAGTAAGGCAAGATATTTAATAGAAAGCGAAGAAAGAGGTGTATTATATGATTTTTTCAGAAATATTAAAAAATACCATGAATAGTTTAAATCTCACCCAGAAACATCTGTGTGAGATGAGTGGCATTAACAAAGCCACCATCAGCCAGTATCTAAGCGGTAAGATTGAACCGCATGAGAGCAGGAAAAAAGAGCTGGCTGTAATGCTTGGACTTAATGAAAATTATTTCATTGATGAAGAGACTGAAACAGTAGCCCAGCAATTAGAAAGAATGAATGTTAAGAATAATGTGGTTGTAGACAGACTAGATGTAAGAATAGCTGCAAGAATGTTACAGATGGGACACGAGACTGTAAGAAAGGGACTCCAGCAGGGCGTGTTTCCTTGGGGTTACGCTGTACATACTTCTGAAAATAGCTGGGTGTACTTCATCAACGCAAAGAGATTTGCAGAGATAGAAAGGCTGGAAGTTTACTATACATGAAGCAGTAGCAGAACAATCGAATGAAGATTATGCTGGTGATTTTATTATAAAATCATTAACTAAAGCAATGGCAGCGATTGATAAGAGGAGTTTATAATGAAGAATTTAATAATAAGTACGCTGGCAACGATTATTATTGCCATGGCTGCACCGTTCAGAGGTGCAACCGCGGCACAGATTGTATTCTGGTTTATAAGCAACATAATAATCATTACCATCAGCCTGCATGAGATTGATGTTATCATGCACAGAAAAAAAGGCAAAAAAAAGAGAGCTGCTAGAACAACTCTCTTAGCATCGGCCACTCATATAGCCGATTGATAATCAATAACAATATGATAATACCATATTTACAGGTTAAAGTAAAGAGGTTAGTTGGAATTAATGGTTGAATGACCGGGAAGGAGAAAAGAATGTGTAATGATAGCACCTAAAGATTGCACTAAGGAGGAATTTGAAAGAATGCTTTTTCTGCAGAAAGAAGCAGAAAAAGCATATGCTAAATCAGAAGAATTTATGAGAAAAGCATAAATATATCACACAGTCTTGACATTAAATATTAAGGAGAACAGATGTCAGAAAAACATGAATACGTTGCATCAAAGAGTGAATACAACATAATAAACGGCAGGAAGATATATAAGGTCAGAGAGCCGTTTTATAAGGAAAAAGAACAGTTAATATATGCGACCTGTCCGTATTGCGGCGGGCAGGTCAACAGGGTGTGGAATCTTAACAACTGCGGTAACTGCGGCGCTGAAATCAGCTGGGCTGATATCAGCGTAGCCGGTTACCATGATATACAGTAATTTGTCCAGTAAAAACCGTTGTAGTTAGATGTAATCCGTTATAAACAATTGTAATTCGGTGTAATCCGTTATAATCCGTCATAAACCGTTGTAATTCGGTGTAATCCATTACAATCCGATTTACAAGAAAGCAGGAAGTGAGGTATTAATGAATAAGATTGAAATACTGCTTCTTAAGATTATTAAATACAATGAATACACAACATCGTATAGTTCCATAACAGCATATGACTTAAGTAATCTGGAAGATTTCAGACTTAAGTATGATACGATTTATAGATATCTTAAGAAACTGGTAAAAAAAGGTTATTTACAAAATGGCTTGCAGGATGGCAGGCGAATAACATTTTATATAACACAAGAAGGTATAAGAAAGCTGGAGGAACATCAAAATGAATAATGAATTAATGAACAGTAAAATAGGCTTTGTCGCAATTGGGCAGGCCGGAGGTAATATAGGACAAATTTTTGAAAAAAGAGGATATTCAGTATTGTATCTGAATACTTCCAAAGAAGATTTGGATACAATTAAAGATGGAAAATATAAATATCATATTACGGCAGGAGAAGGCTGTAATAAAGACAGGCATAAAGCTAAGAAACTGATAGTGGAAGATTTTAATAATATTTTAACCAAGATTGATGACACTGTAAAAGCTGATATGCTATTTGTCGTATTTTCATCCGGTGGCGGGACCGGTTCAGGAGCAGGACCAATGTTGGTTGATATGCTGGTGTCAGAGGGCAGGGATGTCGGAGTGATAACAGTAATACCGTCAATTACAGAAAGTCTTAAGACACAGGTAAACGCTTATGAGTGTTTTCAGGAGATGGTTAATATTGAGAATTGTGGGAGCTGCTTTATACTGGATAACGATAAAGGCAAAGACAGGCTTGCTATAAATGCAATATTTGTAAATGCTCTATGTGCATTTTTAGATATACCAGATAAATACAACAGTAAAAAGGGAAACATAGACGTTGCAGAGATTATGGAGAGCCTAAAGGCTCACGGAATGGCGAGTGTGAGCCAATTCACGGATACAGACGTTGCAAAGCTGGTTGAACAGGACAAAAATATCTTTGCTCCAATACAAGATGACAAGGTTATAAAGTATATAACAGTAGCAGCATATGAAAGTCTTACTAATATGCAGGACATAACAAAAGTATATGGAGAACCATGGGACATATTCAGGGCATATACGTCAAGAGAGTCAATTATGTTCATATCGGGTTTATCTTATCCTGTAGACAGGTTGGATAAGATACATCACAAGGTTGAAGATAATAAGGACTCTATAATCAAGAATTTATCATCAGGGACAGGGACAAGTCTTACTGGCAATTTCGATTTTTTAACGCCGAAGATGACTGAAAAGAAAGTTGAGAAAGTACATAGCCGTGATGATATTTTCAAGAAATATTTATAAATTGAAAAATAAGTATATACCGTCCTCTGTATCAGGGGATGGTATATAGTCGCATATAGAAATATCAACAGAAGAGAGGGATTTGACATGAATTATATAGTGGAACAGATTGAGTTCAGAAAGTATGCATATAATAATTTTTTATCAACCAATGCAATGATGTTATGGCATGAACTTTTTAACCTGTGTAATGAGTTTGGCTGGATAAAGTGGTTTACTACCAATGATGAACGTTTAAGACAGTACACAGCAATTAAAAGGGCAGCTTCCTTAACGGCGGCAAGAAATGAGCTTATAGAGCATGGACTTATAGAATACAGAAAAGGTGCAAAGGGATATTCCAGCGAGTATCACATGGTATCTTATGAAGTATATGCAAATGGAAGTGTATCTGATGAAGCTCTGTCAGTTGATGAAGATCTCCCAGTGCAGGAAGAAATACATGACACTGGAAATGATTATAAGCTTGATGATAATAAAACCGGTGATATTGAAGCTAAAGAAACTGGGAAAATGGTTGATAGAGAAACTGACAGCACAAGTATTCAGTCTGATGGGGAGAGTTCTGTTGATATTAATTCTGTTGATATAAATTATGCAGATATAAATGCCGGTAATTCGGATAACAGACGGCCAGAAAATGATAATACCTCATCTGATAGTGTACAGAATGATGATACTAAAATATATATTCAGAAGCCAAAAAACAGCGTTTGTGATTCTGATAATATTTTGACTGTAAGAAATCCGGGCAAGAAATCCGGTCCTAATATCATGTATTCAAGATTTATTTATTATAACAAGGGTGGCAGCAGATACAATAATGTCGGGCATAATTGCAATTATCACGACAACTTAGGCGGCATGACTGCCGGCAATGGTCACATATCTTATAACAGAATGGTTTCGGAATATAACCATAATGGTTCAGATGGAAAACATAAACGGTATAAAGAATATTACAGGAAAGTAAGAAGCAGGAACAGGTTTAATAACTTTGAACAGCGTGAGTGTAATGTGGATGAAATGGAGAATCTGCTGATTGCTAATCTGGGTTAGAAGCTTAGTGCAGCATGTTATGTAATGGTTTATGTAACGGTTTGCGTAACGGTTTATGTAACGAGTTGCGTAACATAAAATAAATATAAAATATAAAATAATAAATATATATATAAACGCACGCACACACGCGTATATAGTAGACATAATTAAAAGCATCCGGGAATAAATCCCCCAGGATACTGTAAAATCCTACGAAAGAATTGACAATAAGGCATCCTGTAAAACCTTTGAGCAGTTAATACCACGCAAGAGAGGAGAACCAATGAATATTTTAAGCATTGATGAAATAATAAGCCGCTACAGCCACAGTGTGAAAAAGGCTGAACGGCTTAATACAACCGGTAACAGGCATTACGAGGAAAAGAAGAGCGTAATATATTATCTTAAGCTGCTTATGTCTTACATAAGTCCGGGTGGAGCTTTGGCTGTTGCCAACCCTGCGGCAACAGATGGCAGTATAACAATTAATTCAGCCACATTGACCAACGAATGTAACAGGCTGCTGTTTGACAGCATTAACGCAGCGCTTGGAATTGAACTGATGGAGTGGCAGAAGGTTTATATATTAACCGGCAGGAAGGCAAGGCAGGGCGAAGCCACAGCCATTGCATTAAGGCAGTTATTAAATAATACGGCACAGCCCATTGACTTAACAGACAAGGCAGCCGGATATTATTGTGCCGGCACGGATGAGGAGCTTGACGATTACAGAAATCTCATAATTAATATGCATGACAGGCTTGATAATGCAGGGATACCGGTAAGGCGGATATTGAAAGATGAGCAGGAGTTTGAGGAATATCTTAAGCCGCTTAAATCCATTGCTATATGGTTTGATATGGTGGCGGTGCATAACGGGGACTATGAACGTGAGGAGTATGGGGACAGGTGATTGATAATAATAGCATTAATGAGATTCTTGGAATCAAGGAAGGCCATTTGTATAAAAGCAGGGGAGACACAGCAATATGAACGTCAACGGAAGCAATAAGGACTGTTCAGGCTGTCCGGCAGCCGTGAAGCTGGGCGTTAATTCCTTAGGCATGGAGCTGTATGGCTGTAAGTATAAAGCAGCTGTGTGCAGGGATGGGAAGTCATTATATGAACAGATGGAACAGGCAAAGAAAAATAAAGATAGAGAATGAAAATGTAGACATATTCGGAGTAAAAACGATAAAAGAGAGGATAAAGCACATGAGAATATATATAAGCGGACCTATTACAGGAATAGATGACTATATGGAGCGTTTTAAAACGGTGGAAAGCCAATTAATACAGGAAGGTCACACAGTTGTCAATCCGGCGGCTATTATGCAACACATGCCGCCTGATACAGTATATGAGGAGTACATGAGGCTGTCAATCGAGCTGTTACAGATGTGTGATTGTATTTACATGATGAGGGGCTGGAATGTAAGCTGTGGTGCAAATCGTGAATATGGTTATGCACTTGCTGAAAGTATGGGTATTATTAAGGAATAATAATATTTAAACAATAAAAAGTAAAGAAATAATAATAAAGTACTTGACATAGGGATAACCCTATGATATAATATATGTATGTTAAGGGAAAGGAGGTTAAGCAGATGAGTAAAGATAAGAAAAAGAGCCATTATAAATTAGCTGGATTAATAATTAAAGCCATTCTTGCAATAGCTGGTTTAATTAGTTCAATAGCTCAATTAATAACGGCTCTTCGCTAATGGTTATGGGTGGATAACTTAAACACCACTTAAGTTATCCGCCAGATACCATGCTTATTATACATCATTTGTAAAAAAAAGAAATGAAAAAATTAAGTTTTTCCAACACATTTTTAATAGCGGCGTGGATAATATTTATAGGTGGCAGAAATATAGCGACAAGTATATTATTATTAGCGGCATCAATCTATTCATTGATTAATGTTATTCCTAAGATTAGAAAGGAGTTAAGAAGCTTATGCCGATAGGAACACCCAACACACAGACAAGAGCAACAGAGAAGTACCAGAAGAAAGCCGGATATATAAGCAAGTCGTTCAAGCTTAAGAAAGAGCTGACAGATGCATTTGTAGAAGCCTGTAACAAGAACGGGGAATCACAGGCGTCTGTGATATCAAGATATATGAAAGAATATATCGAAAACACAAAATAATAATTAAATAAAAAAGGACAGATACAAGGCTGGGGAGCATTCGTATCTATCCGAGGTAAGACCTGCAGTTATTATATCAGACTGCAGGTCTTTTTTCAATGTTTCAGCAGCATTACTTTATTAAACAGCATTAAATTAAAAAAATTATAGAAAGGCAGGTGAAACGTAAGATGAGCAGGAGGATTAAATACTTTGGTGGACAGCATGAGACACACCCGATAAAAGACAGAAGAGAGATAGAAGCTCTGTATGGTTATTTTCTTAAGAAGATGGCACATGCTAAGACTGATATTAAGAAATATCAGGCTGAACGTGATTATATGCTTGTACTTATTGGAATAAATACAGCCTTCAGAGCAGAAGATTTGTTACAGTTAAGGGTTGCTGATGTTAAAAAGGGATATGTAAGTGTAAGGGAAAATAAGACAGGAAAGATGCAGAATTACAGAATGAATAAACAATTACACAAGGATATCCTGGACTATATTGAAAAATATGATTTAGGTATATATGACTATTTATTTATAGGACAGAAAAAGGTAGTTGATGGGAAGCCGTATGCAAGACCGCTTACACGCCAGCAGGGGCACAGAATCGTTAAGACGGCCGCTGATGCAATAGGAATTAATTATACATTTGGCTTGCACAGCTTAAGGAAGACATTCGGATACCAGTATATTGCAAATGGTGGCAACGTGCTTACACTGATGAAGATGTACAACCATGACAACCCTGATGTAACAATAAGATATGTAATGTGGGGAAGAGAGGACGCAGAGCATGACCGGACAGCAGTATATATAGCACCTAAATATAAATAATTTATAAAAGTTATCCACAGAGTTATCCACCAAAATAACGTAAATTTACTGTACGGTAACATTTTTTGGAAACATCAGAAAAAAATAATAAGGCTTATGCCAGTAAATAAGCCGGACAGAGAAGATTTTAAAATGGCTGTAAAAAATTTTACAGTTTAAGGTATTATGTAACATTTTTTGAAAGAAAATACACAGGAAAATGGGAGGCAGAATGGGACAGGAAAATAAAGAAGATATCAGAAAGGTATTTGAACAGCTTATTGACTTAAAAGAAGAGTATAAGGATAAGCAGGAGGCAGTGCAAAGGCTTGAGGATTATATAGCAAGGTTAGAGGAAGATGGATATACAGAGCGTGACAGTGTTACAGGCGGTAATGGTGGTAAGCAGCATTATGTTGTTGAGGGTTTTCCATATCCTCTGTATTCCAGAAAAAAGACACAGCTCATTATGCGTAAAATGGCTTTAGAGGATATTAAGACAACAATATATGAACAGATTACAGCAGCCGAACAGATTATTAACAGGCAGGAGAACAGCCGCATAAGAAGACTTTTAACATACAGGTATATTGATGATATGTCATGGGTGCAGATAGCACAGAGAATGGGCGGAAAGCATACAGCTGACAGTTGCCGTGTAACGCTGGAAAGGTTCTTTAAAAG
>URAI01000055.1 GCA_900545725.1 uncultured Eubacterium sp. | reverse complement strand
TTCCCATCAGCGTACAAATCTTACATATCAGCCACAGCCTGCCCGTCTCTACACCCCTTGTTTCAACAAATCACAATTATAACTGTTCTTTTGGATGGTATGTCGGTGCAACCCTTTTTAACAGGCTTCTTATATCATCTGTCTCTGAATATGCTGCTTCCTTTAACATCTCAAGATTGTCAAAGAAATGCTCCCTGTCGAATTCTATCGGTTTTCCTATATGGATAAGTTTATTCTTAGTATCCTGAAGTCCTTCTTCTTTCATAAGAAGTTCCTCATATAATTTCTCTCCCGGTCTTAAGCCTGTATACTTAATCTCCATATTAACACCCAGAGTATAACCTGATAATCTTATCAGATTCTTTGCAAGATCATCAATCTTAACCGGATCTCCCATGTCAAGAATAAATATCTCACCACCTTTAGCATATGCACCTGCCTGTAATACAAGTGATACTGCCTCAGGTATTGTCATAAAATATCTTATAATATCAGGATGTGTAACTGTAACCGGCCCTCCCGCTTCTATCTGTCTTTTAAATAACGGAATAACAGAACCATTACTTCCCAATACATTACCGAATCTTACAGCCACAAAATCTGTCTTTGATATCTCATTATATGTCTGTATTATCATTTCACAGATACGCTTGGTAGCCCCCATTACATTAGTAGGATTAACTGCCTTATCCGTCGATATCATTACAAACTTGCCAACATTATATTTATCAGCCATCTTAGCAACATTCCATGTACCCACAACATTATTTTTAACCGCCTCATTCGGGCTTGCTTCCATAAGTGGTACATGCTTGTGTGCAGCAGCATGATATATAATATCTGGTCTGTATTCAGAAAATACTTCATCAAGACGTCTTGTATTTCTTATTGAACCTATAAGAGTAACAACATTTGCATCAGGATAATTAATTTTTAATTCCTGTTGTATATCATAAGCATTATTTTCATAGATATCGAATATAATAAGACATTTTGGCTGATGGCTTACAAGCTGTCTGCAAAGCTCAGAACCTATAGATCCGCCTCCGCCTGTTACCATTACCACCTTGTCCTTTACATATCCCATGATAGATTCAATATCAACATCTATCGGATCACGCCCAAGAAGGTCTAATACGTCTACATTACGGATGGAATTGACATTAACCTCACCGTCAACCATCTGATAGACTCCCGGAAGAATCTTTAAGTTACAGTCCGTTTCTTTACAGATATTAAGAATATCTCTTTTAACTTCAACAGACGCTGATGGAATGGCAAATATTATCTCATCTATTCCATACAGTCTGGCACTTTCTTTTATCTTATCTCTCGTTCCTACGACCTTGACTCCACGGATATATTTTCCTACCTTCTTATGGTCATCATCTATAATACATGAAACTCTTGAATTATACATATATCTTGAGTTCTGTATCTCACGCATAAGCACATTGGCAGCTTCACCTGCACCAATAATCATAATATTGACCGGCTCTGTCATCTGTCTGTAATTCTGTAGAAATGTCCTTATCATTCTATACATAAATCTGCTCGCACCCATAGCAAGAATTAAAAATACTCCTGATAAGAAATAACAGCTTCTTGGAAGCATCCATCCCATCGCAACAGTAAATCCGAAATGTACTATTTCTGTTACAACACACGCCTCTACTATCTTATACAGCTCCGCAATACTTGCATACTGCCACAGACTGTGATACATTCTGAAACACCAGAATAATATAAGTGCTATTATCGTAAATGGTATTACATTATCAAAATATTTATCTATATATTCCTGTGGAATTGACTGTATATCAATATCAAATCTCATTATAAGTGATAAAAATACAGAACCATTAATAAGAATTATATCTGTAAGTATAAGACCTATACGCCTTACTAATAGCTGGATTTTATCTTTTCTTGTTTCTTCCATCTTTAATTCCTTTCACCCAGAATGGCATCTTTATAAGTCCTATAAAAGTTCCCACTCCGTAACTTATGTGCAGCATAAAAAATAATAACGGCAGCAATATACATGTTATATTTCTGTCTTCCTTTGACTGTATAACTGCAAGCACCGCCATAAGCACTGCCACAACTGCATATATACTCCACATCGCCTTTGTAAGTATAACTATAATATTATAAACTGTCAAAAGAATTCCACCTGTAAATACACCACTAAAGCCTGCACATATAAGTGTTGATAATATAATTGCCATAACAAACACAAATGGCACAAAATGATACAATGAAAGGCACTGCATACATACACCACTTGTAAGGCCAATCCAATATCCATTCGCATACTTTTGTTTAAGCATTGACTTAAGGCTGCTTCTCGTATGCTGATATGATATAATAGACGGATCAAAGCACAGTTTAAAGCCTGCTTTTCTCATTCTATAATGAATCTCATTGTCCTCAGTTCTTGCAAGTTCCTCATTAAATCCGCCAATTGTATCAAATACCTTTCTTCTATAAGCTGCATGAAACATTGATTTTACATAAGATTTTCCGGGATTATTCCTGTAAGGTGCTATACTTGAGCCAAACATTGATGATTCGGCAAGAAGTAAAGTCTTTCTCCATTTTGTAGGCTCATCTATTATATTCGGTCTTTGTCCACCGCATATATCTTCTCCAGACTCAAGTACTGCCACATTTTTACTGACAAAATCACTTGGTATCTGGGCATGGGCATCCACTTTTAAAATTGCCTCTCCCTTATATGCTCCAAGTGCCACATTCCAGCCGCATGGCAGTGTCTTTTTAGGATTTTCAAGTACATTTACATCTTTAAAATGCATTCTTTCATTGCATATATTATCTTTTGCAAAATCCATCATTATCTGTCTTGTATTATCCGTAGAAGCACTGTTTACAAGCAGTACTTCAATATTATCATGATTATAATCCTGATTAATTATATCATCTAATACTGCCTTTAACGTATTTTGTTCATTGTAGGCAATAATACATAATGTAATAAACATAATTTTATATTCCTATCTGCAATCCTCGCGGAGCGTAATCTTTGCCGGATATTTATATAACGTATTGCATTAAATTCTACTAATTTTTATCCGTCACAACACACTATATTACTTAGATATAACCGATATAAATGTATCCCACAAAATACTCATATCAGATAACAGGCCAAACTTTCTCAGACTCTCAAGGTTATACCTCATCTTTGCCGGCAGCACCTCTTCTATATATACACGGTCAGCATCCATTGCCTCCGATAACAGCTTGTCTTCATCCTTATATGCTATGCTTGTCCTTGAGGTAAGTCCCGCCGGAAGAAGGAGTGTAGCATACATCTCTTTTGTATAGTGGTCAACATACTTTTTAACCTCAGGTCTTGTACCAACAAGAGTCATATCCCCGGCAAGAATATTAAATACCTGTGGGAATTCATCCATTCTTAATCTTCTTAATACCCTGCCCACCTTAGTTATTCTGCTGTCATTATCTACTGTTACCTGTGCCCCAAGCTCGCTTGCATTAACTACCATAGTCCTGAACTTAAATATAGTAAATGTCTTACCATACTGGGTTATTCTCTCCTGTCTGAATAACACCGGTCCCCTTGAGTCTAATTTTATTAATACTGCAATCACAAGCATAGGCAGCGCAAGAACCACGAGCATTATAAATGCCACGATAATATCAAGCAGCCTTTTAGCCTTAAACCATGCACTTTTTTTAACCAGTATATTATAATACTTCCTTACTTCCTTTGTTCTCATAAAGTCGGGAAGTTCACTCCATTTCCTAAGCTCCATATCAATCCTCATTTCCGGGTAATTTATTACTAAAAGAACTATTTGTTAAGCTCTATAAAATTATCAGTTACATACCTGACCTGTTCATCCGTTAAGCATGTATGAAGCGGAAGTGTAATCTCGTTATGATACATCTCATATGCATTAGGATAATCCTCAATAGAAAATCCAAGATTTTTATATGCCGTATGAAGAGGTAATGGCTTATAGTGGACGTTAGTTGCAATTCCACGCTCTGCCATAGCTGTTATAAGCTCATTTCTTTCCTGTTCACCCTTACCTGTAAGTCTTACAAGCATAAGATGCCCGCTTGATGCAAAATCATCTCCGTAATGCTGCATAACCTCTGCCTTCTCTGATGCTATTGCCTGTGTATACATACCAATTATATCTTTTCTTCTCTTTAAAAGTGAAGGGTATCTTTTCATCTGCACAAGACCGATGGCAGCCATAATATCTGTCATATTATATTTATAATATGTTCCCTTTATATCGTACTCCCATGCTCCAAGCTGTGTCTTTGCAAGTGCATCCTTTGACTGTCCGTGAAGTGTAAGAAGCATAATCTGCTTATAGATATCTTCATTATCAATACCTTCTATATCACGCCATACAAGTCCACCACCCTCACCGGTTGTGAAATTCTTAACAGCATGGAATGAAAAACTTGTAAAATCAGCACATTCTCCACTATGCTTCCCCTGTCTTACGGCTCCATAGCTGTGTGCCGCATCTGCAAGTATAAGTATATGTCCAAGTGCCGCCTGTAATTTATTAGCAGGTCTGAATATGGCTTTTTTACTTTCAACAATGCTCCTTATTCTGTCATAATCTACCATAACTCCGGCTATATCCACAGGAATCACAGCTTTTGTATTCTCACTTATCATACTCTCAAGCATGTCATAGTCAATATGATATGTTCCTTTGCTCACATCAACAAGTTTAAGCGTTGCACCTACATGACATACCACACTGGCTGATGCAGTATATGTATATGCCGGCACTATAACCTCGTCACCCTCACCAATTCCAAAAAGTCTTAAAGCTGTTTCAAGACATGCTGTTGCAGAATTAAGACATGCACCTTTGTTCACATGACAAAACTGTGCCATCTGTCTTTCGAGCTCTTTAGTCTTAGGACCTGTTGTAAGCCATCCTGAGCGCATAACATCCGCTACTGCCTGTATTTCTTCCTCTGTAATATCCGGTGGTGAAAATGGTATATTTAACTTCTTTGTCATTGTTTTTTCCGGCTGCAGCTATATGCCACAGTCTCTCCTTTCTATATCATTACTTGTATTTTTAACATAATTACGCTGACTGATACATTATCTTACAATTAATTTGATGTAGTCTGCTCTGCCTTCGTAGTCGCAGCCGCCGTAGTATCTGCCGATGTAGCAGCCGCTGCACCCTTTTCAACCATATCAGGGAATGAATATGTAAGATTACCTGTAGCATTAGCTATTGAAATAGAATAGCTTACTGTAGCATATCCACTCTGCGAAAGAGTTATTGTCCTGTTACCTGCCTTCTTATCAAATGAACATGGTATAACACCAATATATGCACTGTCAACGTATAACGAAGCACCCTTAGGCTCTGTTATGCTTACCGTATATCCATCTGTAAGATTAGACGCTGCTGTTGTTGTGTGACTGCTGCCAGACGCCCTGGTCGTTGATTTTTCACCCGAAGCTGTCGTAGTTGTTGCTGATGAGGCTGTCATATCAATAACCTTAGTCTGATATTCCGAATTAACAACAAACGTCTCTGTATACGGCGTATAATGATTTGCTGATAAAGTAAGCTTATGCGTTCCATAATCCAGTGAAACCGGCTGTGAATAATCAATCTCAACACCATCAATTGTCATTACCGCATTTTCAGGAGTTATCATAAAATTAACGGCTCCTGCCTTAGCAGGTTTATTTGTATATTCCGTATAATCAACAGTTACCTGCTGGTTTTTTACAACAGTTACTGTCTTAGCTCCTGCTATGCTGCCCTTCTGAAGTTCAACACTGTAAGTTCCCTCCTGTGCTGTTACCATCATATTCTTCGTAACGCCAATAAGCTGTGAACGCCCTATCGTTGCATAGCCTCCGATAAATGTATCAATTCCTGTAAACTGTATATATCCGTGCCCCTTATCAACTGTTACTGAATATATAACCGAATCCTTTCCTCTTATCGTAACCTCGTCCTGCTTAACCACCTGTGCCATAGCTATTCTGTCGGTTCCCGATATAACTGTTGAATATGTCTCATATTTATAATTCTGATTGCCTACAGTTATTTTCCTGCTGCTCTCATCACATTCAAAATCCGTAAGTCCGGTTATCTCCCATACATCATTTGAGCCATATATCTTTTCTGCCTTGCTGGCTTTATTACATGTAACATCAAATACTGCGCCAGGCTTCATTCCTGAAGCTGCAAGTATCTGTCCATATTTATCCTGAATATCCGTGCCACCTGTATATGTAACCTCATATTCTGTGCCTGATGAAATATCAACATACCGCATCTTCTTATCATCAGTACTGATATATGTTAATACTCCTGTAAATGTAACCTCATTAGCATTGACAGGCACCGTAACCTCCTGTGCCTTATTTGTTGGCATTGGAAGTATAGAGCTTCCGGATACTATCTTTGATTCCTTCTGTCCACATGCATCCAAAGATAAAGCCATAATACATATCATGGCTGATGCGACAGCACGTCTTATATATCCCTTTATATTTTTCTTTATCATTGTTCCTTTGTCCTTATCAAAACAACTCTTAACAGTTGTAAACTTACACCGGCCAGACAATTCAGGATTCTCTCACGGAGCGCATATCTCTAGTGGAGATTAACCCCGGCTGAGACAATATTGTTTTCCCTCACTATAGAGAAAATTAGCATCCCAGACCAAGATATAGCCGGTTTTATTACAACATTAAACCAAATTTTAACACATATTAGGTTTTTATGCAATTATTGTGTAAAAAGCGTCTTTACAAAGAGTCTGCGCCTGTCATTCTGCATAACTGCCCTTTCCAGCTTTTCAAGACTCTTAGGCGGTATCCATGCCTTATTGGAATTAATATAATAATTAATTATCTTCCAGAATTTCTCGGGAAATGCAAACATTACCGACAATAATTGCATATCCTCATCATTTATATGTCTTATACTGTCATATTCTTCTATTATGCTATATGCACATTTAATATTCCAGTCACATTTTTCTAATATTTTTCTCATAAACTGATACAAATCACTAATCTGACATTCATTTTTATACTTATCAAAATTAGTTATTGCGCAGCTCTCTTTAAGCATTATAATATTATGGTAATTAAAACTTCCATGGCTTATCTGGCCCAGCTCACTTATCTGTTTTATTCTTTCCATTATATTATCCCTGCCAAACAGGCTTACTGCTTCCATTGCTTCATCATAAAAGCTTTGGATATTCTTATAGGCAAGCTGCTCAAATTCCGACTTGTTATTTTTATTTTTCAAATAGTTAAATGCCATCTTAAGCTCTCTTGCATGTCTTGTATACACAGTTTTTATATCCTGTGTATTATAATTAAAGCTCAATTTATCTTTATAATTCTTAGATACCTGATTAAGTGCAATGTGAAGCCGTGCAAGGGAATTTACAGCAGTACTTATATCATGTACATCTGATACGTTACATTCCCTTCCGTCATACCAGTTCTTTAATACATACCGCCTGCCCTCCGAATCATTTACAAACATCTCCCCATTATTATTACGCATGTATGTATCCGTATTTTTTATGCCCTGCCCAACAAGGAGTCCTGTAATTGTATCCTCTCTTTCATAATATTTATCTGATTTCTGACATTCAAGCAGAAGCTTTGTACCATCACCTGTACTTATTATCATTCCTCCACGTCCGCGGTTTATACGATATATATTCAATTCATACTGTTCTAAGACTTCCAACGACTTTTCATTCATAATAAAAACCTCCCACATATCTGTCTTATAATATGTGGAAGGCTTAATAAAAATTACTGTTTATTCAATTATTTTGATACAAGGCTTGCATATCCGTTATTTATTGACCACTCGCCATATTTATTATCAACAATGCCATCGTAATTATAATCTACAACTCCAGCCTGCATATACCACCAGCCATATGTATTCTGTGCTATTCCTGTATAATCCAAATCTAATACTCCATTTGTCATATACCACCAGCCATATTCATTTAATGCCATTCCTGTATAGCTTAAATCCAAAGTTCCATCCGTCATATACCACCAGCCATATTCATTTAATGCCATTCCTGTGTAACTTAAATCTAATACTCCATCTGTCATATACCACCAGCCATACATATTTAACGCCATTCCTGTATAGGTTAAATCAAGCACTCCATTTGTCATATACCACCAGCCATATTCATTTGATGCCATTCCTGTATAGCTTAAATCAAGCACTCCATTTGTTACATACCACCAGCCATACTGGTTAAGTGCCATTCCCGTGTATGTTGTATCTGCTACACCATCATTGTAATATCTCCATACACCATCAGTTCCAACAAACAGATTAATGTCAGGTTGTGTGGTATTATTTATAATATCATCTGATATATCATTTCCAGTATCATCTCCTGAATTATTATCATCTTGTATATCTGTTAGTAATATTGACCTGGTAGTATAATCAATACCATTGTAGTCAAGCGTAAGAAGTGTTGCACCTCTCTGTTCTGTAAGATTTTCTATTCCTTCGTATGCTGAATAATCAATTGACTTACTGTAAGCATAGGTAACACCGCAGTATTTTATTATATAGTCATTTAGATGGTCATGCCCGCAAAATACTGCCTGCGTACTGTTAAGCTTTGACATTGCTGTTCCCATTCTGCCACGCACTGATGAACAGCATACATCTTCTCTTTTAGTTCCAGATATATATTCAGCTCTTGTATCTCCTCCCTGATATGCATACCACGCATCGTTATACTCCATAAGCGGAATATGTGTATATACAAAACTTTGTACATCCTCTCCAAATAATTTCTTATCGTTATTAATCACATCTGTATACCATGACACCTGATTATCATGTATATAATCATAATTACCATCTGTAAGATAATCATGCGAATCAACAGATATCAATATTCTGTTTAATGTATCATCACTGTTATATAACCTGAACTCACCATTAGAATATCCGTCGACATTATAATCAATGTCATATTTAATCAGGGTATCAGACATCTCAAGCATAGAATGTACCTGCTCCTGTGTATATCTGTCAAAAAAGTCATGGTCATGATTGCCAAATGTCCATATCCACGGAATACCTATCTGATCCATAAACTTCATACACATCTTAAATGTCTCATAATCCTGTGAATTATCCGTATAAGGCATTGCAAATACATAATCGCCTGTCATCTCTATAATATCAGGTCTTACCTGTTCTATTATAGAATATACTGCATTCATTGCCTTTATATTACGCTCCGTATATACATCTCCTGCCGACAGATGCACATCTGTAAGCTGAAGTACCTTATAATCACCATCGTCTGTTTTTTTTACATTCCATGAACCATCATCATTTTTCTGCGTTATAATATTATCCTTACCAAGTGATGCATATCCTGCTATATAATCCCCCATATGCACCTTATCATATGGCATGTCGTTAGCCTTAACTAACTGCGGCATACATATAAATAACATGCCTGCCACACATAAAAATATTGTTTTAAGTAACTTACAATTAAAATGACCCCTCATTTATAATTCCTCTTTTCCTAAATGTATTTTCAAAATAAAACTCTTTATTAATATTATGTAACATTATTCTATAGCCATTCTTTATATACGTCTAATACCTATGATAAATAAGCTATTATTCATATTTTGTATAACACGCATACTGGTTCTTTAGCTTTTCACCATTTTATATATCTGTTTTTTCATATAATTAAAATGTGAGTACCATTAATTCACCGCCGCATTTATATAAGCTGCAAATTTAATAAATGATACTCACATTTTCAATATGTTAATCTATATGTTCTATCATAGCAAGCAGCGTTGATTTCTCATTCAGCTTAGGATTTTCAATTACGATATGTAATAACTCATTAAGTGTCTTACCTATCTGTACACCACTAAGCCCATATTCCATTAAATCATTACCCGTAATATCAAGGTCTTTAACAGATATACAGTCACCTCTGCTTATAATATCTTCATACATCTTCTTTATTCTGTTCAGGTGAAGTCTTTGTGAGCTAAGACTTATTCCCACAATCTCTTCTTTAGTATTAATTCTTGCTTCTTCATTTTCAAACATTAGTGCAAGCAGTTCTTTGCCATATTTATGTACCGCTTCCCTTACTGCCGGTTCGTTTTCCTCTATTGTATCCTTAGAATAAGCTACCAGCTTAGTAACAGTGTCTACCGTATAGTTATCAAGCTTTAATGCCTTTAACTCTGCTTTTACTCTGTCAGGCTCTCCCATGTTAAAAATAGCAGCATACCTTAATACTGTACTCTTCGGAGCATACTTAAGCATCGCCATAGCATTTTTAACAAGCTTGCCTGATAAAATCTCATCCATATATGAAAGATTCTCTCTTAAAAGACCTGTCTGTTCATACTGCTTAACATAGAATGGATTATCAGACATAATCGTCTTTGCAAGCTCTACCTGCACTCTCTCCATGCTGACCTGCCTGATAGCCGGTGCAAGCTCAACTATTGCAGCATAAGTCTTACCGTCGATATCAAATCCTAACTGTGCTGAGAATCTGATTGCTCTCATCATTCTTAATGCATCCTCTGAAAAACGCTCTATAGGATTGCCAACACATCTTATTACATGGTTATTAAGATCCTCTATCCCATTAAATTCATCAACAAAGCCATTGCTCTCATTATATGCCATTGCATTGATTGTAAAATCCCTGCGTTTAAGGTCATCGACAAGCTTTGCCGAAAATTCAACGCTTTCAGGATGCCTTCCATCCTTATATTCACCATCAATTCTATATGTAGTCACTTCGTATCCGGTATGGTTCATCATAACCGTTACAGTACCATGCTTTATGCCTGTATCAATAGTCTTTTTAAAAAAAGACTTTATCTGCTCTGGTCTTGCGGACGTAGTAATATCCCAGTCATCCGGGTTGCGTCCAAGTATACTGTCCCTTACACAGCCGCCTACTGCATATGCTTCATATCCGTTATCTTCAATGGTATTTATAATTCTTCTTACATCATCCGGAAGGTTAATCCTGATATCTTCCATTCTGTCACTCCTTATTTCCAGTAATTCTAATATGCAAACCGCCTATATGACTGCTATCACTTTATAAAAAGCTGTATTAATCAATATATCATAACTTTTACATATACAATATTAATTAGTATGCTTTGCCCCAGTATACCATCTTCTTTGCAGGCTTTCCACAGCATACACATACATCTGATAAATGCTCCTGTTCAAATGGCATACATCTTGATGTTGCAGTTGTATCTTCCTTAATCTTGTCCTCACATGCCTGATCGCCACACCACATAGCCTTAACAAAGCCCGGCTTATTAGCTATTATATCCTTAAACTCATCATAATCAGTTGCAACATAAGTATGGGAATCTCTGTGGGCTCTTGCTCTTTCAAGCATCTCTGCCTGCATTGTATCAAGAACTTCCTTAATCTTAACTGCAAGCTCATCAATACTTACCGTAAGTTTTTCTCTTGTATCTCTTCTTACAATAACAGCCTGATTAGCTTCAATATCCCTAGGTCCCATCTCAACTCTTACAGGAATACCTCTCATCTCCTGCTCTGAGAATTTCCAGCCCGGATTCTTATCTGAATCATCAACCTTGACACGAAGTCCGGCTGCTTTAATTGCATCTCTTACTTCATAAGCCTTATCAAGCACGCCCTCTTTCTTCTGCATAATAGGTATAATATCAACCTGTACCGGTGCAACTCTTGGTGGAAGCACAAGTCCTGAATTGTCACCATGTGTCATGATAACAGCTCCAATAAGTCTTGTCGTAACTCCCCATGATGTCTGATGTACATATTTTAACTTGTTATCCTTGTCTGTATACTGTATACCAAATGCCTTAGCAAAACCATCACCGAAGTTATGGCTTGTACCCGACTGTAATGCCTTGCCATCATGCATAAGCGCTTCAATAGTATATGTAGCCTCTGCACCGGCAAACTTCTCCTTATCAGTCTTACGGCCTTTGATAACAGGAATTGCCAGGAACTCTTCACAGAACTTTGCATATACATTAAGCATCTGCTGTGTTCTTTCTTGTGCATCCTCTGCTGTAGCATGTGCTGTATGTCCCTCCTGCCATAAGAACTCTCTTGAACGAAGGAATGGTCTTGTTTCTTTTTCCCATCTTACAACAGAACACCACTGATTATATACCTTTGGTAAATCTCTATATGACTGTATCTCATCCTTATAAAAATCACAGAAAAGTGTCTCTGATGTTGGTCTTACACACATTCTTTCCTGAAGAGGATTAAGTCCGCCGTGAGTTACCCATGCAACTTCTGGTGCAAAGCCCTCTACATGATCTTTTTCTCTCTCTAAAAGGCTCTCAGGAATAAACATAGGCATGTATACATTTTCAACGCCTGCTTCCTTAAATCTCTTATCAAGTTCATTTCTGATATTTTCCCAGATAGCATATCCTGCCGGCTTAAATATCATACATCCCTTAACACTTGAATAAGACATAAGCTCTGCTTTCTTACATACATCTGTGTACCACTGTGCAAAATCAACATCCATAGATGTTATCGCTTCTACTAACTTCTTGTTCTCTGCCATTTTTTCTCTCCTTACATAACCGCTACTGCGCTCCACCAACCAACGGTGGTACAACCCGGATACAGTTTTATAACAGCCACTGCCTGATATATGTTCTGTAATTTTAAATGCCATATAAGCATACAGCCATCAAAACATACAGCCATTAATGCATACAGCAGGTATATTATATTACAATCCGGACGAATTTTAATTCCATAGCCCTTTTTGTTAATTCTGGCTGCTTTCTTACTTATATTCATACACCGCCTTACTATCAGTTACAGCGCATTATATAGCTGTCAGCACCCATATTTTTTAAGTGTACCACGTTCAATTACTGTTTTCAAGTAACCAATAAGTGCTTTTATAATCACATATGATACCGGGCCTAATATAAATCCCATTATTCCATATATAAGTATTCCTACAAATATTATCATAAGCATTGTAAATGGGGCAATTCCCATCTTATCCCCCATACATTTAGATTCCATTATCTCTCTTACAAAATACGTTACTATATATACTGTCATAAGCACTGCCGCCGACCTCACATCCCTTAAAAGCAGCAATATAAGCGACCACGGAATAAGCACCGTTCCTGTTCCAAATATAGGAAGTGCATCTATAAATCCTATTAATATTCCTATTATTACCGCATAGGAATTGTGTATTATAAGAAGTCCGGCTATAGCTATGCTGCTGTTTATTGCCATTATAATAAGCTGTATCTTAAAATATACATTTAACAGGTTCTTAAGTGCCAGAGTAACCGCCTGCACCTCATCTTTAAATACCGTTGTCTGTCTCCACATCCGTATCTTATCAAGCACTCCTGCAAGATATACAACAGACATAATACAGACAATCAGCGAGCCTGCCACCTTCGTAATCCATATTGCAAATGGAACT
The DNA here is from genome assembly GCA_900545725.1 of uncultured Eubacterium sp. Taxonomy (GTDB): domain Bacteria; phylum Bacillota; class Clostridia; order Lachnospirales; family Lachnospiraceae; genus Lachnospira. Next base: position 2,545 of record URAI01000055.1, on the reverse strand, counting down.
GATACTTTTATGACTTTATTAGCTATTGTAAATCCGCCGCTATCCGTAAGGCTTCCTGTCATGCCTGTAAAACATCTTTCCATAAAGTCCATACAGCAACCCTGCCTTAATCCCATCAGACTGTCAATATCAAGGCACAGCCTTGCACAATGCTGCCTGAATACAATAACATAAAAATCATAATTTCTTATAAACAGCTTAAGCTCATGTATTCCCATATATATAAGGTATGTTATTATAGCTGCAAATACTACCGTTAGTAATATTACTATAAGCGCCGCCGCAAGTCCCTTTTTATTCCACATATGTCCTGACAGACGTTTCACCGGTCTTTCAATTGCAATCGCAATTATATATGCCACAAGAAACGGCCATACATAGCCGAAAAGATACTTAAATATAAGAATTGTGGCTGCTGTTATAACAACAGAGCCTGTAAGTAATTTAAGCCGGTCTTTAAATGCAGATACGTCAGCCGCATAACTCTTATACACACTATCTTCGATATCTTTATATGATTTTTTAGAATTATTATCCATATATTTATATTCCTGATATTATTAGATTTTACGATAACCATTTTTACATATACAGCGTCGTATTCCATGTTAATATTATGCCAAAAAACAATCAGGTTATTATACCGGATGACCGGATTATATACAGATGTGAGCTGTAGTTATTAACCATAAAAAATCCTGATAATAATTATCGTTTTATAATAATTATTATCAGGATTTTTTTATATATACATACTAATCTACATTCCTAAGCAACTTTATTGCGAAAAAACAAAGAATAATTTACAATACTTTTTTAATCTGGCTATAAGACTGATTATTCTCACTATAATGTTGCAAATATCTTACTTCACTTATTCTTAATCTCCCATGGCACTTCCACCTCATAAGTCTTACCATTGACAGTAAGTGAATATGCACACAATGCGATTTTATTTCTTCCTGCTACCGGTCTGTTATTGATAATACGTCCCTCACTGCCATACTTAGCATCTCCCACTATAGGCATATTTCTTGACGATAACTGTACTCTTATCTGATGATGCCTGCCTGTTATCAGATGTATTCTTAATAATGACAGCTCCCTGCCATCATCATCCTTTGCCGTCTTTACCAGCTCATATTCTAATTTTGCATATCTGCTGTCAGGTGTGTCCTTATCAGTTACATAAGATATATTATTTAGCGCATCCTTAATAAGATAATCCTCAAATACACCTTTGTCATCAGACGGTCTTCCCTCAACCACTGCATAATACATTTTATTAAATGTCTGTTTCTGTAACATATTACTTAAATCCGCCGCCGTCTTTTTATTCTTTGCAAACAGTACAAGCCCGCCAACCGGTCTATCCAGCCTGTTAATCACAGCTGCATATGCAGTCTCTCCCTTTTTCCTTCTATAAGTCATTACTTCGCTTGTCAAATCCTTGTCAAATGAACGGTTACTCTGTGTAAGCACCCCCGCCGGCTTATTCACAATAAGCATATCGCTGTCTTCATATATTATGTTCATAATTTTTCCTTTTCGTATTAATTCTCATTTATAAACAATTTTACATTATCTATAATTATGCATATTAAAAGCTGATACATATATCGGATGCACTATATATAATTACCATATATAATTTTTGCAATAATAATCTGATTAAATCCTTTTATATAGTTATTAATGCTTCCCACCTGCTTTTATCTATGCTCTTAGCTGTAACAATACATTCAGGGTCAGGTGCAATTACATGTCTTACCACTCTAAATACTGCATCCGCATCACATAACAGGCAGTCAGCGCTGCCAAATTTAACCCTCTTTACTGCCCCACATTCAATAAATGCCTCATCAAGCTTTACAAAATCCTCAGAAATATGCGGCTGGTCTGCGTTATAGTGCTTTCTCATATATACATCTTTATACGAACCGTCAGGCATTGCTATCTTTAACCTCATAGGCTTATCTGATAACCTGTGAGGCACATTAAGTACCTCCTCCACACTATGTATAAATGTATTTCTTTCATGTCCCACGCCTACAAGCAGTATTTTACCGTTACATTTTCTTAAGCGGTCATAACAGCCATCAGGTGTACATGGAGTATTACATTTCTCCTCCCCCATCAAATACCCGTAAGCTCTTTTTCCTGCTCCTGCCATGCTATGTGTAGGATGAAGCGAACGTATCACACCATCTCTTTTCATAAACATATTGGTAAGAAGTCCGACACATGACGGTGTAACAGACGGGTCATATACAGGATTGTCGGCATTGACCGTCTTCCATGTATGTGTAGGAAGCAGCAATAATCCATCCTCAAAATATTCCATCCACACATCCAGCACAGTATCAGCTCCACCATCTACTTCTCCTATAGCTTTCATAGATGAGTGTATAAGAATAGTTTCGTTACCTGTAAGCCCCATACTTCTTAACTGCTCTTTTAAATCATATTTTGTATATATCACACTAATCCCCATTCCGCAGGCATTTTCTAATGCCGGAGGAATCGCGAGCCAAATGTCAGATTT
>URAI01000054.1 GCA_900545725.1 uncultured Eubacterium sp. | reverse complement strand
CGGCACAAATAGCCGTGTGATAAAATAAGCTATCAAGCTTATTTTTCACACTACTATCTCCTTCTTAGATATATTTTTATGATATCAGACAGCAGGACTTATCTCATATTAATCTGATTTACAGCATATAAAAAAGTCCTCGACTAATATCATCTGATAATAGTCAAGGACGAATTATAATCTCCGCGGTGCCACCTTGATTTGTGAAATATCACACACTTAGCGAAATACTGACATATTTCCGGCAACTAACGTATGCCATACGTCATGGATACTAAAAATATTCTTTTTCACCATGCCCTCCGCGGTCCATTTAACTATCTGCATCTCTATCCGGCTTCCACCTGCCCGGACTCTCTGTAAGCGCATATATAATTTTTATCTCCGCATCAACAGTTTATTAATTATTAAAATTTCTGTTTATAATTTAACCCCATACTTTTGATTTGTCAAGCAAATAAATAATTTTTTACGATTTTTTGCATTATTTCACAATAATACTTAGAATTTTATATCAAACTGTAATTAATATGATCTAAACACATTTTATCTATATAATATCAGAAAATAAAATCATATTTTCTTTTAATAATGCTATTAGATTTTCAGCTTTAAATATATCATCAAATATAAATTCTTCTGCTAATACTTCAAGATTATCTTCTGAATATTCAACTTCTCTTGAAAATATGTGTACAGTATCTATTCTATCCTGTAAATCAAACATTTTATCATTCTTTAACCATCTGACAATATCCATATCTCTTATAACAAAAAAATTAGTAACTGCCAACTGTACCTTTCCAAATACATCATGGTCATATGCAGCCTTCATAAAATATCTGAATATAAAATACTTAAGCATATTGCAATATTCATAATCTCTGTCCTTTATAAGAGTCCAGTATTCTTTAAGAACCTTATTATACTGTTCTTTTGAAGTGTCCTCATCATAGAGTATTTCAAAGATATCATTTATAGTCTCCGGCCATTGCTCATTTAAAATTTCAAGCTCATTATAAGCCATAATAATATTTGAAACATCCCCCGAATATCCGGCAGCAATATTATCATACTTTGTCTTAACACTGCTTAACCCTTTTGTTTTTAAATCATTGATATAATGTCCGATTTTTACAAAGTCGTTTAAATTTATTAACGTCTGTATATCATGTCCGATTGCAATAAGGTATATCATTTTCTGATACAGATTAATGTTTTCATTATCAAGCATGTTAAATATTATATCACGTAATTCAAATAAATATTCTGAAAGTCCGCTATCAAATTCTTCATCTTCAATCTCTTCTTCGTCAATATCAATACTTACAAGTAAGAAAGGCTTTTTATCAGTTAAAATAATGCGTTCAGCTTCCTCACAGGCAAGACCGATTCCCATCTCCTTAATATTTCCGAAGTACTCCGTATACCTCGGAAATTGTGTACACACAACGCCCATCTTATCTTCGCCAAGTTCTTTGTAAATCTCACAAAGATTATGATTATCAAGGAACGGACATTTACCATCCTTAAGCTTAAAGCAGTATTCATCCGTCCTTCCTATTGCTTTTCTTAACCTGTCACCAAATTCACCTGGAAGATTAAGATAATAATTAGCAGTTTCATCATCTATATCTATTTCCCAACCACCGATACAACAGTTATCTTTACACTCGGAGGCAATACATGTAAATTCATCATAATAATGTGGAACACGTTTAATCATATATTTTATCCTTTCATAAATATAATATTATGTACAACTAATTTTTAATGCATATAATTTATAACAGCAATCAATGAACAAATATCCTATAAAAAATATTAATTATACAAAATCTATACAGGTAACAAATGCATTATTTCCAAGCGGTTCACGCCTGTCATAATCATACATGACAAACTGGATATTTTTATCTTTTGTAATACATTCCTGCTCTTTATTATTAAAACCTGTATTTTTAAGAAAATCATCTGTTTTGATTACAATATTATTGATATTATTCTGCTTTGTAATTACAGCTTTTATATCAGTAGTAAATATATCAATATGCGAATTTTTTGGTGCAGCAATATATGTATATAACTGTCTTATAATTGATTTATAATTATCAATAACTATTGCAAATTCAGGTCTTGTTTTTAGATTTTCTCTTAAAAACAAATCAAATACCAGCACCTGCTCAAAATATTTTATCACTTCTACAGCTTCTGCTTCATTATAATTGTCATTTATCCACTGTCTGATACAATCCATAAGTATATTATATCTTGTAATACGTGAATGTTTTATTCCATTAAGATTATTATCCTGATAATATTTTGCAAGATATTCATACAAATCAAATTCAGAATCAAATAATCTTACCCATTCATCAATTGTATTAACATATTGTCTGCTGTTATAATACAATTCAACCATTTCTTCAATCTGCTTTAAATATAATATGTCATCATAAGATACCCAGTTGGTATACAAAACCTCATAAGGTGCCATAGACTTATATACAATTCCATATTCATCAGCCATCCTATGCATTTTTGAGCCCTTAAGAACCTTTAAAAAGCCAAGCTGTAACTGTTCAGGTCTTAATCTGTATACATAATCGAATGAATGTTTAAAACTATTTACATCCTCATATGGAAGTCCTGCTATAAGGTCAAGATGTTGATGTACATTTCCTGCACTGTCAACTTTTTTAACAACGTCTGATAAAATATCAAGATTCATAACCCGGTCTATTGCCTGTATGGTCTTAGGATTAACCGACTGGACACCAATTTCTAATTGTATAAGCCCAGGACGCATTGTATTAATTATATCAATCTCATCCTGCTTTAATAAATCTGCAGCAATTTCAAAATGAAAATTAGTAATTCCATTATCATTTTCTTTAAGAAATGTCAAAAGCTTCAATGTCCTGTTATGATCACAGTTAAATGTTCTGTCAACAAATTTGACCTGTGAAACCTTAATATCGAGAAAATATTTCAACTCTTTAAATACAAGAAAAAGGCTTCTAAATCTTACAGACTTCTCAACTGATGACAGACAATAGCTGCATCCAAACGGACAGCCTCTGCTGCTTTCATAATATATTATCTTATTTTCAAAGGATGACATATCTTTATATACAAATGGAATATCATCCATATTAAGCAGACCGCGTGATGGTGTCGTTATATAATCACCATCTATATTAATGCTTATTCCATTAACAGTCCTTAATTTATCATTAATAAAATTAATGTCAAAATATTCATTTTTACAACTATAACCATTGAAATATACATTACATAGCTGTGTAAATGTCTCCTCACCCTCGCCTATCATAACTCCTTTAATATATGGATGCTTTTTTAACACGCTGACAGAATCATAAGTAACCTCAGGTCCTCCAAGCCATATATCCATATCTGGCATAATCTTTTTTAATTCACATGCACACTCATATACATATTCAATATTCCATAGATAACATGAAAATGCAATAACATCCGGCTTTCGTTTATAAATCTCTCTTATATAATCGTCTACATACTGGTTAATTGTAAATTCTGCTATCTCAACATCTGCTATACCACCTTTTGATTCATGGTATGCTTTAAGACTGTATATCGCCAGATTGGAATGAATATATTTTGTATTTATGGCAGTAAGTAAAAACTTCATAAATAAAACCCTTTCGTTTTTGTAAGCGGAAATCCACTACCTTTAGGTGTTGGGTATTTTGACATTTCATCTTTTCCACTTGTAATTATAAAAAATGTTACTGTCCACTGAATAAAATATGTTTTCAGATAAACAGTAACAATCAAATATTTTAATTATCTACAATTACATCGGCAAGCTGATATCTTATTATTCCATCAATATCCTTTAATGCAAGCTCTACCTGATATCCTATCTTACCGGCACTAAACATTATAGTGTCATAATCTGCTGCTTCTTTTTGAAATGTAGTCACAAATTGTTTTTTCATTCCTATAGGAGAACAGCCGCCATGAATATAACCTGTAAGTGGAAGAAGCTCTTTTGATTTTAACATCTCAACTGATTTTTCTTTAACAGCCTTTGCCGCCTTCTTTAAGTCAAGCTCATGTTCTACAGGAATAACAAATACATAATAGTTCTTTGATTTACCAACTGTTACAAGTGTCTTAAATACCTGCCCTGGGTCCTGTCCTAACACACTTGCAACCTCTGTTCCACTGATAGCATCTGTTGCAGAATAATTATGCGGAATATATTTTACCTTTTTCTTATCAAGAATCCTCATAACGTTAGTCTTTTCTTCCATTATAAATCACCAATCCCTTTAAATAAAACAATTTCTATACAAGACGTGTCGTCCATCTGGTACAATCCCATACATCTGTTGCAAGTCCTTCGTAAAATTCAGGTTCATGGCATACCATAAGAACACTGCCTTTATATTCTTTTAAAGCTCTCTTTAGTTCATCCTTTGCATCTACATCAAGATGATTAGTAGGCTCGTCAAGAAGAAGGATATTAGTTTCCCTGTTAATAAGCTTGCATAATCTTACCTTTGCCTGTTCACCACCACTTAATACACGCACCTTACTTTCAATATGCTTCGTTGTAAGACCACATTTTGCAAGTGCCGAACGGACTTCATACTGTGTATATCCCGGAAATTCTTCCCATATCTCTTCAAGACATGTATTATCCTTATCACCTGACATCTCCTGCTCAAAATAACCAATCTCAAGATAATCTCCAAGCTCTACACTACCACTTACAGGCTTAATAAGACCTAATATACTCTTTAAAAGAGTGGTCTTTCCTATACCATTAGCACCAATAAGCGCAATCTTTTGCCCTCTTTCCATAGAAAGATTAAGTGAACTTGATAATGGCTCATCATAACCTATTACAAGATTGTCTGTCTTAAATATATATCTTCCCGGAGTCCTTGCCGTCTTAAAGTTAAATTCAGGTTTTGGTTTATCCTTTGCAAGCTCTATCATATCCATATTGTCAAGCTTTTTCTGTCTTGACATAGCCATATTTCTTGTAGATACTCTTGCCTTATTACGTGCAACAAAATCTTTAAGGTCTGCAATCTCTTTCTGCTGCCTGTTATACGCTGCTTCCATCTGTGCTTTTTTAACCTCATAAACCTCCAGAAATTTATCATAATCACCAACATAACGGTTAAGCTTCTGGTTGTCCATATGATATATAATATTAATTACACTATTTAAGAATGGTATGTCATGTGAAATCAGTATAAATGCATTTTCGTACTCATTAAGATATCTCTTTAACCACTCAATATGCTCAACATCGAGATAATTAGTAGGCTCATCAAGAAGCAGTATGTCGGGTTTTTCAAGGAGGAGTTTTCCTAATAACACCTTAGTTCTCTGCCCTCCACTTAAATCGCATACATCCTTATCAAGACCAAGATCAAGAAGCCCTAATGCTCTTGCCACCTCTTCAACCTTTGAATCTATCATATAGAAATCATGCATTGTAAGCATATCCTGAATAGTTCCAAGCTCTTCCATGTAGCTTTCCATCTGCTGTTCATCGGCTTCACCCATAAGAGAACATATCTCATTCATACGTTCTTCCTGTTTATATAAGAAATCATATGCCGATGCCATTACAGAGCCAATAGTCATTCCCTTTCCAAGAACAGCATGCTGGTCAAGATAACCCACTCTTACATTCTTAGACCACTCAACCTTTCCCTCATCCGGCATAAGCTTACCTGTTATAATATTCATAAAAGTAGACTTACCCTCACCATTAGCACCGACAAGTCCTATATGTTCACCTTTTAATAATCTGAATGACACATCTTCAAAAATAGCCCTGTCACCAAAGCCATGCGACAAATGCTCTACATTTAAAATACTCATAAATTTCCTCTCTTTTTATAAGCATCAATTTATAATGATATTATATTAAATTGTGCAAGTGAATATACGACAAGAATTACTATTAAAAATACAGGAGCAATATATTTTATAACTAACTCATATATAGTCTTTCTTTTAAAATACTCACCATTTTTACATACCTCTTCTATAATTATCTTTGTTCCAACATTCCAGCCTATAAGTATGCTTGTACATAATGCAACAATAGGCATTATAACGCTGTTACTTATATAATCAAAGAAAGTAAGGAAATCCATTCCAAGAAGAGTTATTCCTGACCAGATACCATTTCCAAGTGATGATGGTACTCCAAGTATTATACATATAACAAATATTATTGCACATGACTTAAGTCTTGTTATATTAAACTTATCCATAAGCATGGATGTTATGGCTTCCATAACCGATACAGAGCTTGTAATTGCAGCAAAGAACACAAGGACGAAGAACAGTAAACCAAGTATTACTCCACCCTTCATCTGTGCAAATACCTTTGGCAATGTTATAAACATAAGTCCGGCACCACCGCTTGACATACCTGCTTCACCACTGAATACATATACAGCAGGAATAACCATCATACCGGCAAGCAAAGCTATTATAGTATCAAATATCTCTATCTGATTGACTGACTTTACAAGACTTACATCATCTCTTGTATATGAACCATATGTTATCATAATACCCATGGCAAGACTCATTGAATAAAACATCTGTCCCATTGCAGCACATACTGTCTTTAATGAAAACTTTGAAAAATCCGGAAGAAGGTAATATTTTACCCCATCTAATGCTCCCGGTATTGTACATATGTATACCGAAATAGCTACTGCCAGAACAATAAGCAATGGCATAAGAACTTTGCTGAACTTTTCAATTCCCTTTTCTACACCTAATATAACTATTACTGATGTAAGCACTAAAAATATTATAAAGAATACAAGCGGTGCATATTCCTTACCTATAAATCCACCAAAATAACCATCCTGAGCTGCATCTGCTGTCTGTCCTGTAATATAAACAGTGATATACTTAGTTACCCATCCACCGATTACACAGTAATATGGAAGAATAATTACTGGTACACTGAATGCAAGCCATCCAAGGAATTTATAATTCTTATTAATCTTTGCATATGCCTTGATAGGACTCAGCTTAGTCTTTCTTCCTATTGCAATCTCTGTTGTCATTAATGTAAAACCAAAAGTAAGTGCCAGAATAATATATACAAGAATAAATATTCCTCCACCATATTGCGCAGCAAGATATGGAAATCTCCACAGATTACCAAGTCCTACGGCACTTGAAGCCGCAGCAAGTACAAAGCCCAGCCCTCCTGTAAAACTACTTCTTTTCTTTTCCATTATTAAAATACCTTTCTGATTTTCTTTTATATACTAATTTGTTTATTTTATCTAAATTATATATATTTTTCAATATATATACACAATTTGGATAAATATTCTATAAATCCTGAATAAATATTCAATTCATAAATGCTAAAAGTCAGAAAAACTGACCGTCGGCCAGCTGCAGGATTTGCAAGTGTAACTTGAATTATAGCCTGGAAACACAAAAAAACATATGTGTCTGCCGTATTTATAACAACTTATATAAACTAACAACTTATGCATTAAATAAATATCTTATATAAGATTCTTATTACGACAACCACATATGTAATCATCTTCATATTAAATATGTAATTATACTACCTGCCCACAGCATTATTACGTTCCCTTATTACACATATCGGACATAGACACTTACCATCCTTAAACTGCCATCCCTGCTGTCTTAACATAACCTCAACTGCTGCCTGTGATGCATATGGTATATCATCTATTCTGTTACATCTGTCACACCTTGCGCCTGCCACTATCATAATAATATCCTGCCTTTCTAGTCATTAAACTTTCTATAATATACAAGCAATCTGTTTCCATGTACCTTAACTTTCTTTAATTGAACCTTACCATCTAAAAATTCCTGTGGAACATTACTAATAAAATACTTCTGAAACATCGCACTCATCTGGATATTCCTTGACCTTTGTAATGCTGCAAACATAAAAATAATAAATACACTGACAAGCTTAATAAAGATATTAGTATTATACCAGTACATAAGTAAAAGTTTCTCTGAAAAAAGAGATACAACTGTACAGATAAGAATAACATAAATTATAGTATTAATGTATGCCTTAATCCAGTCAGTTAAATTTAATGCAGCTAATTTTGAATAAAAATTATGATAGTTTCTAGATTCTTCATCTGTTATAGCCAGTTCATATATTTCCATACTAATCTCCCTTCTTCCATATATTACAAAATTCATCTCATATTTTATAACCATTATCCTATCATGTACTAAAATTATCATTACAACAGATACGATAATAATTGTAAAACATCTATAACATACATTATATAAATTTTTATCTGCCACTTCAATAATTAAAATAAAAAATATGTTAAATTTTTGTTACATTATTAACATGTGAATACTAATATTCATACTGACTCCTGTAAATGTATATATTTTAAATACTCATCACATAAATCCAGTTATTATATCCTAATCTTATATGAAAAATTCAGCAGAACTAACCAGCCTCTCACAGCAGGATTCACAAACGGATCTTAAATTACGAAACAGTTATATCATATAATTTTTTATAAATACCATCCTTTTCTATAAGCTCATTATGGCTTCCCTGTTCTGCTATTCCTTCTTCTGTAAGCACCATAATATTTTTTGCATTCCTTATAGTTGATAATCTGTGCGCTATTACAAAAGTCGTTCTGTTTTCTGCCAGCTTTTCAAGGGACTCCTGTACAACCCTTTCACTTTCATTATCAAGTGCACTAGTTGCCTCATCGAATATAAGTATTGAAGGATTCTTTAAAAATACCCTCGCTATGGATATTCTCTGTTTCTGTCCACCTGAAAGTTTCACGCCACGCTGTCCTATATCCGTATTGTATTTATCTGGAAGTGACATGATAAACTCATGCGCATTTGCTTTTTTTGCAGCCTCTATTACATCATCATAAGAGGCATCGAATCTTCCATAAGCTATATTATCAAATATTGTTCCTGCAAACAGATATACATCCTGTTGGACAACACCAATATTTTCACGAAGTGACTTTAATGTAATATCCCTTATATCGTGCCCATCTATAAGGATTCTTCCACTGTCAACATCATAGAAACGTGGAATAAGACTACATAATGTACTCTTTCCTGCTCCTGATGGTCCTACCAGTGCAGTATAAGAACCGGCTGTTGTCTTAAAACTTACATTTTTTAATACATCAGTTCCATCATTATAGCCAAAACAAACATTGTCAAATTCCACATCACCTGCTATATCATCATATGCTTTAGCAGATTCACTGTCTTTAATATCCGGTTCAATATTTAAGATTTCCATAAACCTTTCAAAACCTGAATAACCATTCTGGAACTGTTCGGTAAAATCAACCAGGGTTTTAACCGGCTCTGTAAATACATTAATATAAAGAAGAAATGTTACCATGTCAGTTACATTTATAATATTCTTGGTAACACATATTCCTCCTGCAACAATTACACATACATTAATCATCGTTGTAAATGCTGTAAGTCCTGCCTGATAACCACCCATATATTTATAACTATTCTTTTTTGCTTCAAGGAATCTGTCATTTCCATTCTTGAATTTTTCTCTTTCAGCCCTTTCATTTGCAAATGATTTGACAACTCTAATTCCTGAAAGATTGTCTTCTATCTGGGCATTTATATCGGCAATTTTTATCCTGTTCTGTCTGAATGCCGCTTTCATACGTTTATTAAAGAAATATGCATATATAAGCATAAGTGGCACAAGAATAAATGCTGCCAGTGTAAGGTATCCACTTATATTGAAAAGTATAATAAATGCACCTGCAATTTTTATAACAGATATAACAATATTTTCAGGTCCATGATGCAAAAGCTCTGTTATATCAAATAAATCAGATGTAATTCTTGACATAAGCTGTCCGACCTTCTGATTGTCATAAAATGAAAACGACAGCTTCTGATAATGTGCAAATATATCCCTACGCATGTCATATTCCATCCTTGCACCCATTACATGACCATAATTGGCAATGTAATAATTACAATATGCCTGAATAAGAACAAGTATTGTCATGCTTACTGTTATTAATAATATCATATTCCAGGCCTTATCAGTCTCCATATATATTACCGTTGATGTAACATATCTTACAACTAATGGAATTGTAAGTGCTATCAGTGCCGACAACATTGCAAAGAACATATCCTTTAAAAATACGGCTTTGTAAGGTTTATAATATGATATCATCCTTTTCAAATTACTGCTCATCTTTTTACTCCTATTTTATTAATATCATTTATAATACAGACATTTTTATATTAATATCAACAATTAACTCATGTCTTATTACTCAATATTTTATTGTGATTTTTCACACTGCTTAAAGAGGCTTATTTGTTTAGCCTGCATTAAAGTCTGTCAATATAATACTGTAATTTCTACATATTAAAAGGGTCTGTTATATAATAAATATTTTATCATAATAATCCATACATATTAATTCTTATGATAAAAATAATTATAATAACAGCCCCTGTCAATTATATTATGAAATAAATATTAATAATCACTCAATATCTCTTCAATATATTTAACCGAAATATCCAGATAATTAGAAATCTCATATAATGGAATACCATTATCATGCAGTATAAATATCAGTTCATTTGTAGAAGTTCCCTTTTGCTTTTCTGCATGAATAAAATAACGAATCTGCTCTTCATTCATAACAATTACCTCACTTTTTACACAATCCCCATACAGGTATAATGCCAGATACTGTAAAAACCGGCTTCCTGATTTTTTTAATCATATCAGACAAACTCCTATTATACAAGTCTTTTTATAATATTTTCTGAATATATAATATATTACTGATTATAATTAGTCCATAACATCGGTTTTATGATCATATGATATCATATGAACAATAACATGTTACTATATCTGCTTTGACAGATTAATCATCTCAATAGCTCCGACAGCACAGTCATATCCCTTATTACCTGCCTTAGTTCCTGCTCTTTCAATTGCCTGCTCGATATTTTCTGTTGTAATTACACCAAACATTACAGGGATATCTGTCTGTAAACTTACCGCTGCTATTCCCTTTGAAACTTCGTTGCATACATAATCATAATGTGTTGTAGAACCTCTTATAACAGCTCCAAGACAAATTACGGCATCATATTTTCCCGATTTTGCAAGCTTTGAAGCCATAAGCGGAATCTCAAATGCTCCCGGAACCCATGCAAGTGTTATATCATCATCATCTACATTATGTCTTACAAGCCCGTCAACACAGCCGGAAACCAGCTTTGATACGATAAATTCATTAAACCTTGCTGCAACAATTGCAATCTTTACTCCATCTGCTACTAATTTTCCTTCTAATACTTTCATAATAATCTCCATTTCTGAGCAACCTTGTTGCGAAGAGGCGAAGAAAAATTCGCGCAGGCGATTTTTCTTCTGCCATCAATGGCTATTTGTTCTGCTCAAAAACAAATAGCCGTGTGATAAAATAAGCTATCAAGCTTATTTTTCACATTATCTCCATTTCATAATTTATTTATAAATAATTCCCTTTCAGCCATCAGGGATTAAATATCATTACACAGTATACATATGTCCCATTCGTTCTGCCTTGGTCTTTAAATAAAACATATCTATCTTATTAGGCTCTATTACTATAGGAACTCTTTCTACTATTTCCATGCCAAATTTATCTATTGCATATATTTTCTGTGGGTTGTTTGTCATAAGCCTTAGTTTTTTTACACCTAAATCCTTTAACATCTGTGCACCTTCCCAATATTCCCTTAAATCCTCAGGAAATCCCAGTTTAAGGTTAGCATCGACCGTATCAAATCCCTGCTCCTGCAATTCATATGCCTTAAGCTTATTAATAAGACCTATGCCGCGCCCCTCCTGCTTCATATATAAAAGGACTCCTCTTCCTTCCTGCTGAATCATCTGCATTGACCTTGCAAGCTGCTCACCACAGTCACACCTCATTGAACCAAATGTATCCCCTGTAAGACACTCTGAATGTACCCTGCATAAAACAGGCTGTCCGTCAGCAATATCTCCTTTAGTCAGTGCAATATGATAATTACCTGTAATACTGTTTACATATCCGCTTATTTCAAACTCACCATATTTTGTAGGCATCTTTGCCTTAGCCTGTCTTATCATAAGCTTTTCATTTAATCTTCTGTAATCCTGCAGTGCCTTAATTGTTATTATCTTAATATTATGTTTTTTTGCAAATTCCTTAAGCTGTGTAGTCCTCATCATTGTACCGTCATCTTTCATAATCTCACAACAAAGACCACACTCCTTAAGTCCTGCAAGCCGGCATATATCAACAGTTGCCTCTGTATGTCCGTTTCTTTCAAGTGTTCCACCACTTTTTGCCACAAGTGGAAACATATGTCCCGGTCTTCTGAAATCCTCCGGCTTTGCATTATCCTCAACTACTTTTATAGCGGTCATTGAACGCTCAACCGCTGATATTCCTGTCGTAGTATCAACATGGTCAATTGAAACCGTAAATGCTGTTTCATGGTTATCCGTATTATTAACTGTCATCGGATTAAGACCAAGCTTAGCTGCCAAATTACTGCTCATTGGCATACAGATAAGCCCTTTTCCATAGGCTGCCATAAAATTAACATTTTCTGTAGTGGCATATTCTGCCGCACATATAAAATCACCTTCATTTTCCCTGTCAGGATCATCTATTACCATTATAATTTTCCCATTCTTTATATCATTTAAAGCTTCTTCAACTGTATTAAATTCCTGCATATATTCCTTCCTTTCGATTTATTCATATTAATATCAGAAAAAACCATTTTCACTTAAAAAATCCATTGTAATATCAATTGGCTTTTTACTATGCATATTATCATTATCAGGATTAATGTATTTTGATGTTTTGTAACCATCCTGAACCATACATATATTGTTTTGTGAATCTGTATAATATTTAACAAAGTTTTCAACATATTTTCCAATTACATCACATTCCAGATTGACTGTATCGTGCTTTTTCTTATTAAGCAGAATCGTCTGCTGTCCGGTATGCGGTATTATTGATACTGCAAAACCATCTTCCTTTACATAAGCAACTGTAAGGCTTATTCCATCAATTGCTATCGAACCTTTTTTTACAATATTCTTTAAAATATTAGCGGGTGTTTTTATTTCAACAATAACTGCATTATTTTCACGTCTTAAATCCGCAATAGTTCCACATGTATCAATGTGTCCCGATACTATATGTCCTCCAAATCTTCCATTTGCCGCCATGGCTCTTTCAAGATTGACACGGCTTTCAGGCTTTAGACTTCCAAGATTAGTACATCTTAAAGTCTCTGGCATGACATCAACAGTAAACTCATCTGCCGTATAAGATGTAACTGTAAGACATACTCCGTTTACTGCTATGCTGTCGCCTATATTGACATCTTCTAATACCTTTTTTGCCTTTATTATTATTCCACCTGATAACATTCTTTTCACATGTCCGATTTCTTCAATTATTCCTGTAAACATAAGATTTTACATCTCCCTCAATTAAAAAATCTCCATCAAATGAAGTTATCTTTGAATTAACAACCTTATATGATTCTGATACATTATCAATTCCATATCCTCCAACGGGTGTAACAGAGGCTTCTCCGCCAAATATCTTCATTCCGATATATCCATAAATATGCTGTATTATCCCAGCCTGTAAAGCACTATAGTTAAGTTTCGCACCTCCTTCAAGCAATATACTATCAATCTGCATATCATGTAAAAGTCTCATAAGACAGTTAAGGTCAATATGATCATCCTTTAATGGAACTTCTAATATCTGTATACCCATTTCTATTAATTGACTGCGTTTTTTTAATATTTTCTCATAACCTGACCTGTTAATATTAATACTGTCAGCCTTATCAATATCACTATTATTATCTATGATACATTTATCTTTATTATCCGGCATTTTTCCCATTGCAATGATTGTCTTATATTTATCAGCCGTTCTGCATATATTGCTGTCAAGCGGAATCCTAAGCTTTGTATCACATATTATCCGTATAGGAGATATACCATTTTGTATACGGCAGTTCAATGTAGGATTATCTTTTAAAACAGTTCCTATGCCTGTCATTATCGCAGTATATTTATGCCTTAAGAAGTGTACATGCTTTCTGCACTCTTCATTAGTAATCCACTGTGACTTTCCCGTTCTTGTTGCAAGCTTGCCATCCATTGTCATTGCATATTTCATGGCAACATATGGTGTATCATGCGTTATGTAATGAAAAAACACTGGATTTAATTCATCACATTCATGTCTTAATATATCCTCATATACCTTTATACCATGCTCTCTTAAGATTCTTACTCCGTTGCCTGCAACTTTGGGATTAGGATCTCTTGAACCTATATACACTGTACTGATGCCAGCATTAATTATTGCATCTGTACATGGTGGTGTCTTTCCATAATGGCAACATGGTTCTAATGTTACATAAATAGATGCTCCTTCCATACTCTCCTTACATTTCATAATAGCATTGCGCTCAGCATGAAACTCACCACATTTATGATGGTAATCCTCACTGATAATTTTCCCGTCTTTTACAATCACAGCACCTACAAGCGGATTAGGATGAACACTTCCTGTTCCTTTTTTTGCAAGCGTAATTGCTCTTTTCATATACTCTTCATAACTGTCCATAAAGCTCCTTTCCTATCTTCAGCAGCTTTTTCCAACAAAAAAAGCCCTGAATCAAATGATTCAGAGCCGTATACTCATTATATAAGTTATTAATATTATTATCCTATTAAGATTAATCAGCTGCCTTATATGCAATATTCATCAGAATATATAGAATTATTAAATAAACTTAAAATGTAATTCAATAAATATTGTGGCTGTTAATATTAATCCTGCCTATAATAAATTATTATATCCGATAACAAATATCAAACTATATTATATATAACCTTCTTTCATCCAGACTGTACTGTCGGCTTCGGAATCACACCGAATCTGCTATGAAGCTCGTGGGCTGTTACCACCGGTTGGGACTTACACCCGACCCTGAAGATATATTTTATTTTCAAAGAGAGTATAGCACTTAACTTTAAGTATTTCAAGTCGAATTTTTCATTTTTTTCTTCTTTGACATATAATATAAAAAAATTGCAAAACATATACATAATACTTTGAATATATTATTTACGATTGTATTGTCATTTATAGTAATTTGAGAAAATGTATTAATCAATGCATGTGTCATTACACATATCCACAGACTATCTGAATATGCAAATAATGCTGATAAAATAAAACAATTTGTTAATAATCCCAATAAAAAATAAGGAACATTAACAAGCTGCATACTGCCATCAATATAAAAAAACATGAAATGCCATATGCTCCAACACAAAAAAGTAATAATCGTTGCAGCAATATATGGAATCCTTTTTTCTAAGTAAGGTTGAAATGAATATCTCCATCCTATTTCTTCTATTCAGCCAAACGCAATTGATTTAATAAAAAGAATCAATAGAAACAATAAACCTTCTATTTTAAATCCTTTACTTACTATTACAGAACAAAAATCCATAAATAAAAACATCATTACCATTGCATATATTTTAATTGATTGTTTTATTCCAATTACGAAAAAGAAAAAGAAATATCATGGTACATGGCATATTGTTGATGATATTTTATTTAAAGGATATATCTTTATGATCACCAATCAAGTAGAACAACTTTATACTCAACTCAAAAAAGTACCAGATCTTACAAAACTCCTTGGAAACGATGGGAAAGAAATCTATCCCATCTATCCACAAGAAGCTATGTTTCTAACAAAATTTTCAAATAAAGATCATGTTGTTGATATTTCTAATGGTATTATTGAAAACGATAAAATCATTATTAATGAAGGTCCTCTCATTGGTTTAGAAGGACTTATTACAAAAATAGACAGACATAAACGTATTGCTTATGTTGATGTAGAACTACTTGGAAAGCTTACAAGAGTTCAAGTAGGATTAGAAATTATTAGTAAATCATAAAAAGCGCAGAAATGTGCTTTTTTATGTACACTTTTTAATGGTATCAAATCAAAACAGAGCCACACAGCACTTATCTACATCCATTATTTGAGATGTTTTACCCTGATCGAATCATCGCCCGTTCCTCATAGGCGTCGTATTCGTGA
>URAI01000053.1 GCA_900545725.1 uncultured Eubacterium sp. | reverse complement strand
TCACGGACAACAAGAGATTGTTTTTGTGCATTTTTCTGTATTTGCTCATTTATAGCATAAATAATATATTTGCAATAATACAACCTGTTTATTTATAGTGTTTAAAATAGAATTTACAGAAGTATAAAATTTTAAGTATAAAATTTTATATTATGCATAAAAAAAACATGGGTATAGACGTGAAAACTCTGGAATATTTAGCGTTGATATTTTCAAAAATATTTGTTATAATATTATTATAAAACAGACGTGAATTGGGGAATTGATTGAATAATGATATTATAATAATATTATTTTTAATCAGCTATTTGTTGTTGAGCGAAAACAAATGGTTTAATATAACAGTATATACTGTTTGAGTATTATATTATTGACTCTTCGCGAACATGCCGCTCAGAAATGGAGATTTATATATGGAAACTAATATTTTAATGGAAAGCGGAACTAATGAACTTGAGGTTTTGGAATTTACGGTAGGTAATAATCATTATGGCATAAACGTAGCTAAGATAAAGGAAATAGTACCATCTAATACGGTAACGCCGGTTCCTAATTCACATCCTTGTGTAGAAGGGATATTTATGCCTAGAGACTTAATGATAACAGTAGTTGATTTGGCTAAGGTTATTAATGTTGCACCATCTCCAGATCCATCAAAGGATATGTTTATTATAACTAATTTTAATCAGCTTAATGTAGCATTTCATGTACATACTGTAGTTGGAATACACAGAGTATCATGGGCTGATATTATTACACCGGATTCTACTATAAGCACTGCTGAGAATGGCATTGCAACAGGTATTATTAAGATTGACGGACAACTCATAGTTATACTTGATTTTGAAAGAATAGTATCAGACATAAGCCCGGAGACAGGATTAAAGGTTTCTGAGATTGATAAGCTGGGGAATCGTGACAGAAATGCCTCTCATATAGTAATCGCAGAGGATTCTCCATTATTAATAAAACTTATATCAGATTCACTTAAGAAGGCTGGTTATACTAATCTCACATTATGTCATAATGGTAAAGAAGCGTGGGATTATCTTGAAGATTACAGACTTCACAGACCTGATGAACTGGATGTTGAGTGTGTAATTACTGATTTGGAGATGCCGTTAATGGATGGACACAGACTTACCAAGTTAATCAAAACGGATGATATGTTAAAGAAGATACCTGTAGTAATCTTTTCATCTTTGATTAATGAGCAGATGAGAGCTAAGGGTGAGTCATTAGGTGCGGATATTCAATTATCAAAGCCGGAGATTGGTTTACTTGTTGGTGAAATAGACAAGTTACTTATGTGATTTATCAGATTGATTGTGAGTACTGTCAAGAAATTGGCAGTGCTTTTTTTATGGCAGAAGAAAATACTTCAGATTAAATTTTCCTTGCCAATTGCTAAAAAATGATGAGTATTATTAATATAAGTATTGATATTATTAATGAGTAATGTGCAAATTTATAATAATATTCAAAGTTATATATCAGGAGTGAAAATATGTCATTGGAAAAGATTAATATATTAAAAAAAGATTTTGAACAGGCAGAGATGGTGTTGGTTGGTATTGGAGAAGAATTGTCTGCAAGCCATTTACAGGAAAATGAGACAGAAAGCAGACAATTAATAGCATATTATCGTGATATGCTTGAAAAGAAAAATTATTTTATCATTACATCTGGCACTGACAGGTATATTGAAAAATGGGATTTTAATAGAAAAAGATATGTTCAGCCAATGCTGATAGGAGCTGATAATATAGATAATGATGTAAAACAGACGGAAGAGAAACAGTGGGATTTATATAATAAATGGCTTGCAGGAACATTAAATAAAAAGCTTTTGTTAATAGAGTTAGGAGAAGGTTTTAATAATCCTAATCTTTTCAGATGGCCATTTGAAAAGATTACAATGATTAATAATAAAGCAAAGTTATACAGGGTGCATAAGAATTTTTCTCAAATTCCTGAAGATATAAGACAGAAGGCTGAATCTGTTAGTGACAATGCCCTATTATTTCTTAAACAATTAAAAGAACAGTAATTTTTTAATGTTGTTTATAATATATTTATATGTTACAATTTTAATATAATAACGAAAACGAGGTGAATGTTTTGCCTGATTTTAATGAGGAGAATTATTTAGATAATTTATTAGATAATGTAGAAAAAAGTTCAGGAACAGCTAATGAGAATAGAGAAAAATATCTTCAGCAATTAGCTGAAGAGGAAGCTGCCAACTCAATGACAAGTGAAGAAAAACAAAAAGAAGAGATTGTTGAGCAGGTTAAGAAGGTGGTTGAAGATAATGAGTCTTCAGCAGAAAAAAATAATACAGAAGCTGATGCTGCACAAAGTGATATTAATAATACCAATGCTAATAGTGAAGATGTTATAGGTGAAGATGACATGGAACAGCTTCTTAAGAGTGTTTCAGATAACAGTCATGCTATAGAAACATCTACAGCAGAGGGAAATGATGATGATAATCAGGAATTGTCAGATGAAGAGCTTGACAGACTTGCCAATATGAATCTTGATGAGTTGCTAGGTGAAGCTTCAGATGGTAAGTTTGCTGAGAAAGATCTGCCATATCAGGGGGACGAAGAAAATAAGCCTGAAGAAAAGAAATTAGATTCTGCTGAAAGTTCAGCAACAGGTATTGATTCACTATTTGGTACTGCTGCAAAGCCACAGGAAACAGAAGCTTTACCAAAGACGGAACCTCAGACAGACAGAAGGACAGCAGAGAAACAACAGCCTGAGAATAATTCGCAGCCTGTTAATAATGGTACAGCTGATATTTCTAAAAAAGATAAGAAGAATAAGAAGAAAAAAGAAACATCAAAAAAAGGTCTTCTTAGTATTATAAAGAATATATTCTTTGAAAGTCTTGAAGATGAAGTAAAGGCTGATGAAGCTGCCAAGGCTCATGCACAGAATGAAGCTGAGAGTATTGCCAGCGAACTTAATGACAACCTTTCTAATGAAAATGAACGTGTTATCAAGGAAGTCTATGAAGAAAAAAATAAAAACACGGATATGCCTGAGCCTAAAGGCTTTTTTGCAAAAATGAAATATAGAATGGCTCAGATTAAGAAAAAGAATGAGGCTGAGGATAAGGCTGAGGAAGAAGCTGAAAGACTCGATTTTGAAGAAAAGCAGAAAAAGAAAGCTGAAAAGAAAGTAAAACAATCAGAAAAGAAGCAGGAAAAGAAAGCTAAAGCAGAAGAAAAGAAAGCAGCTGCAAAAGCAAAGAAAGATGCTAAACCTAAAAAAGAAAAGAAGCCGAAGAAAGAGAAAAAGCCGAAAGAGCCACCTAAACCGGGAGATATTCTTAAAATTAAACCTGTGTCGATAGTATTTTTTGTATTGTTTATTTCAGGTATAATTGTGCTTATTACATTACTTAATACAGGACTTCATAGTAAGTATTCTTTGAATGCTGCTAAGGATTATATCAATAAAGATAATTATGCTAAAGCATATGCTGAACTTTCAGGAAATGAAATTAATTCACAGAATGAAGATGTATATGACAGGACAAGTGTTGTTATGTATGTTCAAAGACAGTATGAATCATATCAGAATTATACTAAGATGGGTATGAAGACAGAAGCACTTAATGCGTTAATCAAAGGACTTGCAAGATATAAGAAATACGCACAGGAGGCCTCTGATCTTGGCGTATCTGATGATGTTAATAATGTCAGAAAGAATATTATAAGTGCATTACAGAATACATATAAGATATCAGAAGAAGATGCGGAATCTCTTGTTAATTTATCAAGAGATAACTTTGTACAGTATTATTATAGAATAGAAGCATATGGAGATGGACAAAAATGATAGCAATTATCGATTATGATGCAGGTAACTTAAGAAGTGTTGAAAAGGCTCTTATATCTTTAGGAGAAGATGTTGTTGTGTCAAGAGAGGCAGATGTGCTTTTAGCAGCAGATAAGGTTATTCTTCCCGGTGTCGGAGCATTTGGTGATGCAATGAACAAGTTAAAGGAATATGGACTTGTCGAAGTTATTAATAAGATTGTTGCAAAGAATATTCCACTTCTTGGAATATGTCTTGGATTACAGCTTATGTTTGAAGAAAGTGATGAAGCACCTGGGGTAAAAGGACTTGGACTTCTAAAGGGTAAGATATTAAGGATACCTCCAAAAGAGGGACTTAAGATACCACATATGGGTTGGAATTCTATAGATATTAAGCCACAGGCAAGATTGTTTAAGGGTATTAAAAATAATTCATATGTATATTTTGTCCATTCATATTATCTTAAAGCTGATGAGGAAGATATAGTTGCAGCTTCAACAGAATATTCAGTACATATACATGCTTCTGTTGAGAGTGGTAATATATTTGCATGTCAGTTTCATCCTGAAAAGAGCAGTGACATAGGACTTAAGATTCTTAAGAATTTTGCAGAATTGTAATTATTTACGGGTATTTATTTATAAGCAAAAACAGATGGTTTTAGGACGGGGAAACAACCTGTGTAAAGTATATATTTTGCTCCTTGGCAGACTGTTTAGCTTAGAAATGTGAGGATTAGAATGTTTACAAAAAGAATTATACCATGTCTTGATTGTAAGAATGGGAGAGTTGTTAAGGGAACTAATTTTGTTGATTTAAGAGATGCAGGGGATCCGGTTGAAGTTGCTTCCATGTATGATAAGTCAGGAGCAGATGAACTGGTATTTCTTGATATAACAGCTTCAAGTGATGGGAGAAATACGACAGTTGACCTTGTAAGAAAGGTTGCAGAAAAGGTATTTATTCCATTTACAGTTGGTGGTGGAATAAGAACTGTTGATGATTTTAAGGTGCTTTTAAGAGAAGGTGCTGATAAAATATCAATTAATTCGGCTGCAATTATGAACCCGGGTCTTATAAGTGATGCGGCTGATAAATTTGGCAGCCAGTGTGTTGTTGTTGCAATTGATGCTAAGAGAAGCGAGGATGGTTCTCATTGGACTATCTATAAAAATGGTGGTCGTGTTGATATGGGGATTGATGCTGTTGAATGGGCAATGCAGGCTGAAAAAAATGGCGCAGGTGAGATTCTTCTTACCAGTATGGATTGTGATGGAACTAAAGCCGGATATGATATTGAACTTACAAGAATAATTGCTGACTCAGTGTCAATACCTGTAATCGCATCAGGTGGTGCAGGTAACATGGATCATTTTTATGATGCATTTGATAAGGGACATGCAGATGCGGCATTGGCAGCTTCTTTGTTTCATTATAAAGAGTTAGAAATAATGGAACTTAAGAAGTATCTTAATGCAAAAGGTGTTCCTATGAGAATGATATAATAAAGGATGCTATGGCATTGAAGCATTGTATTTAATAAAATAATATGAAATGAGGTTTGATATTAATGAGCATGATTGAGAATGACTGGCTTGACAGCATAAGTGGAGAATTTAAAAAGGATTATTACAGGGATTTGTATACATTTGTAAAAGAAGAGTATTCAAGAACTGTTGTCTATCCTCCGGCTGATGATATCTTTAACGCATTTCACTTTACACCATTAAGTAAAGTAAAAGTACTGCTTCTTGGACAGGATCCTTATCATAATGAACACCAGGCACATGGACTTTCTTTTTCGGTGCTGCCTGATCAGAAAGAAATTCCACCTTCATTACAGAATATTTATAAGGAATTGCATGATGACTGTGGCTGTTATATTCCTAATAATGGATACCTTAGGAAATGGGCAGATCAGGGAGTACTGTTATTAAATACAGTGCTTACTGTACGTGCACATCAGGCTAATTCACATCAGGGCAAAGGCTGGGAACAGTTTACTGATGCGGTAATTAATGCAGTTAATGCACAGGACAGACCTATTGTATATATGTTGTGGGGAAGACCGGCACAAAGTAAGATACCAATGCTTACTAATCCTAAACATCTTATTCTTAAAGCACCTCATCCGAGTCCATTATCGGCATACAGGGGTTTCTTTGGATGTAAGCATTTCAGTCAGGCTAATGAGTTCCTTGTGAAAAATGGTATTGAGCCGATTGACTGGCAGATTGAAAATATTTAAAATTTCGTCAGTACGTTTATCTGTTGTATTTCATATATTAAAGTATATATAAATATTAATATATGAAAGTATTGGACAGATTATGGCAAGATTTACTAATCAGGCACAGCTTCGTTATGGAAATTCCATAGCTAATTCTAATATTGCAGTGGGTGAGATTCTTGAAGTTTTATCAGCAACAAAGACAGCAATAACAAACAGTTATAGTCAAAATGATAATATGACATATATTATAGGTATTGTTAATTCAGGAACAGTTCCATTTAGTGGAATTTCTGTAACAGATAACCTTGGAGCATATTTATCTGGTACGGAAAGTTTAACTCCATTAACATATAATCAGGGTAGTATTAAATACTATATAAATGGAGTATTGCAGCCTTCACCGGTAGTTCAGGCAGGTCCGCCAATGGTTGTTTCAGGAATAAGTATACCGGCAGGTGGGAATGTATCAGTAGTATATGAAACTACTGTTAATGAGTATGCACCACCTGCTGCCGGAGCTTCTATTACTAATACGGCAATTATTGCCGGAACAGGAGTGACACCGGTTACTGTTGAGGAAACTATACAGTCAGACAATAAACCGTTGCTTACTATAACAAAGGCGGTAAGCCCTGTTCCTGTAACCGAGAATGGAACTCTGACATATACATTTACTATTCAGAACACCGGCAATACTGTGGCAGATGAGACTGTGGGAATTGTTGTAACAGATATATTTGATCCGCTGCTTTCTAACCTCTCAGTCACATTTAATGGAGCTGCATGGTCAGTTGCTACACATTATTCATATGATACTGCAACAGGACTGTTTACTACAGGAGCTGGTCAGATTACGGTACCTGCGGCAACTTATACTCAGGATCCGGTTACAAACGCATGGAGCATTAATCCGGGTATTAGCACTTTAGTGGTGACAGGAACCGTATAATAACCTATATTATTATTGGGAAAATTATTATAAAATATTTAAAAGTTGAATAACTATGTGATAAAGTGTGAAAATAGGCTTGACGGCTTATTTTATTACAAGATTTTCGTACCATATATATCAGAAAAAGTAATAGTCGCTGGTCGGACGTGATGTCTGGCTGGCGATTTTTCAGTTATATAAAAAATTATTATAACAATTGTGGAAATTTGTTTATATATCAATTTTCCGGTAGATAATGATTATTAATAATGCTTTAGATGGCAATATTAAGATATGACAGAAATTTAAAGGAGAAAAATTATGAGAATTGCTTTTTTTGGAACTAAGGATTACGATGAAAAATGGTTTAAAAAGTTAAATGAAAATTATGGTTATGAAATAAAGTATTTAAAGCCTAAACTTTCCAGTGAAACGCTTTCTTTGGCAAATGGCTATGATGCTGTATGTACTTTTGTAGATACAGCAGTTACAAGTCAGATGCTTAAATATATGAAAGATAATAGCATTAAACTACTTTTATTAAGATGTGCCGGGTATAATAATGTAGATTTACAGGCAGCAAAAGAAAATGGAATAATTGTATTAAGAGTCCCTGCGTATTCACCAGAGGCAGTTGCAGAACATGCAATGACACTTGCTATGGCTGCTAACAGACGCATTCATAAGGCTTATAACAGGGTAAGGGATAATAATTATAGTCTTTCATGGCTGAATGGAATAACATTATATGGTAAAACCGCAGGAATTATTGGAACAGGTAAGATAGGAAGCTGTATGGCACGAATCTGTAAAGGTATTGGAATGGAAATTCTGCTTGCAGATCCATATCCAGATGAAGAGCTCGCAAAAAAATCAGGTGCGAGGTATGTATCAATAGAGGAACTTATTAAAGAATCCGATCTTATTTCATTACATTGTCCATTGACAAATGATACGGAAAATTTGATTAATAAGGATACTATTGCCAGCATGAAAGATGGTGTAATACTGGTTAATACTTCAAGAGGCGGCCTGATTAATACACAAGACCTTATTAATGGAATTAAAGCCAATAAGTTCCATGCTGTAGCACTTGACGTATATAAGGAAGAAGATGGATTAGTGTTTGATGATATGTCAAATGTTATATTAGAGACTACGATAACAGCACGTCTGTTATCATTCCCTAATGTAATATTAACATCGCATCAGGCATTTTTAACTAATGAAGCATTATGTGAGATTGCAGGAACTACACTTGAAAATGTAAAATTGTATGAAAATGGACAACCATTAATTAATGAGGTTAAATGATTGTCCTTGAAAAATATTAAACTTCATTGAAATCAGATAATCAGTTTGGATTAATTATATTCATAATGGCATTTATGATAATAAGGCTGCCGTATTAAGAAAAATAAGTTCTTTAATACGACAGCCTGTTGACTTTTGAGACTAAATATGGCTGGATTAATCGGATAATTTAGAATCTCCGGATGCTTTTTTTTCAGCTTCTCTTGCAGCATAGGCAGCTTTGTATCTTTCTTCGTCAGCTTCTATCTGTTTTTTTGTCTTTTTTGTACTCTTATTTACAATAAATACAATAAGTGCAAGAATAAGAATAGGAATAAGAACTGTAATTACGGTAGTAAATATCTCAGATACAAACTGGTTATCAAGAATGGATTTTTTAATGGTCTTATATTCAGCTGAATCGACTATTGATAGAAGTATATCTGCGTAATCGTCTGATATTTCAGAGCCGTTGCTTTGTATTGTATAGGTGATAGATTTACCCATCATAACGGTATAATATTTTTTTACATATGTTGTTACCTTATTGTTGGAAACAGATTTTACATCTACAACAAAGTATGAGGTGGTATCATTCTTATATAACTGTGATGAAGTTACATTTTCTGTAACACTTGAATTGTCAATATTATCACATGTCTTAACATATTCGTCAAATTGTGAAAGAAGTGAAGCATCATCTGTTTCGTTAAAATTCTTAACACCAGAATCAGCATTTTTACCATTGATAAGTATTTCGTAGTTAATATCCGTTGTCTTAGGAATTGCTTCAAGATATATATTATTAGTAATCATCAGTGAACGGAGTTCCTCGACATCATCAGTGCCAACTCTGTCAAGATATGCATTGTTAGAGGTTACATTCCTTGTAAAACCAACAAGTGTGTCGGGAACAGATACCTGGAGACTTATGTCCGGAAACTTATATGTTGTTGATGAATCTGCGGCGTATACAGCCGTATTAAATGTGGATGCAATAATTAATGATGTACCGGCAAATGTCAGGGCTTTTTTTAGAATCCCTTTAACTTTATATAAATTAATTAAGTCTGATATTTTTTTCAAAAAGCATACCTCCCAATAAATAATAGATTGTAATATTTAAACAGCATATCATAGAACTTTACAAAAATCAATTAAACTGTTATTATATAAAGAAGATTGTCCAAATGAAGATTATGTTTTATTAATATTTAAGTATTACAATAAGTATCCGGCATCAGGATATAATCTGGCTGTGATTTGGCATAAAATTAGGCTTTTATGTAAAATACGATTTGTCGTGAACCGGAAGATTATCATGGACATTTTAGACTTAATTAAGATTATCAGTATTTATAAAATATTTATAAGAAATGGAGATTAATATGAGCAAACCAATAGTGGCAGTAGTAGGCAGACCTAATGTTGGTAAGTCTACATTATTTAATGTATTAGCCGGGCAGGACATATCAATTGTAAAGGACACTCCAGGTGTTACAAGAGACAGAATATATGCAGAAGTTTCATGGCTTGACAAGTCATTTACATTGATTGATACAGGTGGTATTGAGCCTGATTCAAGTGATATTATTCTTTCACAGATGAGAGAGCAGGCAGAGATAGCTATCGAGACAGCAGATGTTATTATATTCCTTACGGATGTAAGACAGGGGCTTGTTGATTCAGATGCTAAAGTTGCAGATATGCTTAGAAGATCAAGAAAGCCGGTACTTTTAGTTGTTAATAAGGTAGACAACTTTGACAAATTTATGCCGGATGTATATGAGTTCTATAATCTCGGCATAGGAGATCCGATACCTGTATCAGCAGCATCTAAGCTTGGTATTGGTGACATGTTAGATGAAGTTGTTAAGAATTTCCCGGAAGGTACTGATACGGGTGAAGAGGATGACAGACCTAAGATTGCGATAGTAGGTAAGCCTAATGTTGGTAAGTCATCTATAATTAATAAACTTATTGGAAATAACCGTGTAATTGTATCAGATATAGCAGGAACAACACGAGATGCGATTGATACACCGGTTGTATATAATAAGAAAGAATATGTATTTATTGATACAGCAGGTCTTAGACGTAAGAATAAGATAAAGGAAGAGATTGAAAGATATAGTATAATTAGAACAGTTGCAGCAGTAGAACGTGCTGATATTGTTGTAATTGTAATTGATGCTACAGAAGGTGTTACAGAACAGGATGCCAAGATTGCAGGTATTGCACACGAGAGAGGCAAGGGTATCATAATTGCGGTTAATAAATGGGATGCCATTGAAAAGAATGATAAGACCATTTATGAGCATACGAATAAGATAAGACAGACACTTTCGTTTATGTCATACGCAGAGATTTTATTTATTTCAGCTAAGACAGGGCAAAGACTTAATAAACTCTATGAGCTTATTGATACAATCATAGAAAGTCAGAATTTAAGAGTGCCAACGGGTGTGTTAAATGAAATTCTTACAGAAGCGGTTGCCATGCAGCAGCCACCATCAGATAAGGGTAAGAGACTTCGTATATATTACATGACACAGGTTGCAGTTAAGCCACCTACATTTGTTATGTTTGTTAATGATAAGAAGCTTACACATTTTTCATATACCAGATATATTGAAAATAAGATAAGAGAGTCATTTGGCTTTAGAGGTACTTCTATAAGATTTATTAATAGAGAACGTAAAGAAAAATAGTTAAAATGTACAGTAAGGGAATTTAATTAAGATATTTGGAGGAATATTCTGATGACAGAACGTATATTGTGCCTTGTAATCGGATATATGGTTGGCACTATTTTACAGACAGGCTACTGGTATGGTAAATTTAACCATATTGATATAAGAAATTATGGAAGCGGTAATGCAGGAACGACTAATGTTATGAGAACATTAGGTAAGAAAGCAGGAATTATAACATATTTTGTAGATGCATTAAAAGCTGTGCTTGCAGCCGTTATTGTACATTTTATATTCGGTAAGAACAGTGATTATGAGATGCTTCTGTTCTTATACAGCGGTCTTGGAGTAGTGCTTGGACATAATTTTCCTTTTTATCTTAAGTTTAAGGGCGGAAAGGGAATTGCAGCCTCTTCGGGAGTAGTTCTTTCATTGCTGCTGTTTCCAAAAAACTGTTGGGTTCTTTCAGTATTAGGATTACTTACATTTGCAGGAGTAACTTATATTTCTAAATATGTTTCATTGGGTTCACTTGTATTTATCGGTCTGTTTTTTGTGGAAATGGTAATCTATGGCATATGTGGATGGCTTCCACTCACAGGAAGCAGCCTGTATGAAGGACTTGTAATTACATTTATTATCACGGCACTTGCATTTATAAGACATCATGGCAATATACAACGATTAATAAATGGAACAGAAAGAAAGATTGGTCAGCACAAAAATAACTAATTATAAAATCAGGAGGGATTATGGCTAAGGTTAGTATTATTGGAGCAGGAAGCTGGGGACTGGGACTTGCAATATTACTTAATAATAATGGGCATGGAGTTAAGGTCTGGTCTGTATTTCCAGAGGAAATAGAGGAATTAAAAGTGACCAGGGAAAATAAAAAATGTCTTCCGGGTGTTAAGATACCTGAGACAATAGAATTTACTGCAGATACAGAATATGCAGTTACAACAGCAGATGTGATAGTAATGGCAGTTGCATCACCTTATACAAGGTCTACATCTAAGATAATTGCTCCATTTGTAAAGAAAGGTCAGTACATAGTTAATGTTGGTAAAGGTATTGAAGAGGATTCACTTCTTACGCTGTGTCAGATTATAGAAGAGGAGATACCAAATGTGACAGTAGCGGTACTTTCAGGACCGAGTCATGCCGAAGAGGTCGGACGTGGAATTCCGACAACCTGTGTTATTGGAACTCATAAAAAGAAAGATGCAGAGTATCTCCAGAATATTTTTATGAGTGATGTGTTCCGGGTATATACGAGTCCGGATATGCTCGGAATATGTATAGGTGGTGCTTTAAAAAATGTCATTGCACTTGCAGCAGGTATTGCGGATGGTCTTGGCTATGGAGATAATACTAAGGCTGCACTTATTACAAGAGGAATTGCTGAGATTGCAAGACTTGGTATTGCTATGGGAGCTGATGCCATAACTTTTACAGGACTTTCAGGAATTGGAGATCTTATTGTTACATGTGCAAGCATGCACAGCCGTAACAGACGGGCCGGCATCCTTATAGGCAAGGGATATACAAAGGATGAGGCAATGAAAGAAGTGCAGATGGTTGTTGAGGGTGTATTTTCTGCAAAGGCAGCATTACAGCTTGCCAAAAAATATAATGTTGAGATGCCTATAGTTGAACAGGTTAATGAGGTCTTATTTGATGATAAATCACCGGCAGATGCTGTAAGAGAGCTGATGTTGAGAGATAAAAAGATTGAAGGCAATAATAACATTGAATGGAAAGAATAATTTTTAAGATTATTAAAGCAGAGGATTAAGTAGTGTAAAAAATAATGCATATGCGATTATTTTTTACAAGTTCATAAATGAACGGGCTATTAGTGCTGCAGGCATCACAAAGTAGCTGTTATCGCAAAGCTGGATTGGATACATGGCTTGCGATTCCTCCGGCATTAGAAAATGCCTGCGGAATGGAGATTATTATGAGAGTAATAGCAGGAAAGGCCAAAAGCCTGCCGTTAAAGACACTTGAAGGATTGGATACAAGACCTACTACAGATAAGATTAAGGAGACATTGTTTAATATTCTTCAGACTGATATATATGGCTGTCGTTTCCTTGATCTGTATTCTGGAAGTGGTGCAATTGGAATTGAGGCTTTAAGCAGAGGTGCAAAAGAAGCAGTACTTGTTGAAAATAATAAAGCGGCATGTGCATATATAAAACAGAATCTCAAGTTCACACATCTTGAAGAGGATGCCATTGTTATGGAACAGGATGTATTATCTGCGATAAACAGACTTGCAGGTCATGAAGTGTTTGATATAGTATATATGGATCCACCATATAATAATGACTTTGAAAGAGATGTTTTGGCAGCCCTTAATAATTCGGGAATAATTGACAAATATACAATTATTATAATTGAGGAATCACTTGAGGCTGATATGTCATACATTGAGGATTTAGGGTATACAGTATACAAGACTAAGAATTATAAGACTAATAAACATCTTTTTCTTAATCTTAATGAATAACAGATTGCATTGAAAGGAGAAAGAAGTTGAAGACAGCGATATATCCGGGCAGTTTTGATCCGGTTACACTGGGACATCTGGATATTATACAGCGTTCATCGTGTCTGGCTGACCATCTGATTGTAGGAGTACTTAATAATACTACTAAAATTCCATTGTTTTCAGTAGATGAACGTGTTAATATGTTAAGGGAAGTGACTAGAGAATTAGGGAATGTAGAAGTAATGAGCTTTAGCGGACTTTTGGTTGATTTTGCAAGAGAACAGAATGTCCAGGTAATAATAAGAGGACTTCGTGCCGTTACTGATTTTGAATATGAGCTTGCTATGTCACAGACTAACAGAGTTGCTAATCCTGATGTGGATACCATTTTTTTAAATACAAGTCTTAAATATGCGTATCTTAGCTCCAGCATCGTAAAAGAGATGGCAATGTACGGTGGAGATATAAGTAAATTTGTTCCTGCCCAGATAATTGACAGGGTATATGAAAGATACAATATTCATAAAGACTGATAATAAGCAGCAAAAGGGGATAAGAAGAGAATATGAGTAGAATAGAGCAGATAATTAGTGATATTGAAGCGTATATTGATGATTGTAAATATATTAGATTTTCAACTACCAAGATTGCGGTAGACAAAGAAAAGATGGAAGACCTCTTATCGGAATTGAGATTAAGGACACCGGAAGAAGTTAAAAAATATCAGAGAATATTAAATAATACAGATGCAATTATTGAAGATGCTAAGGAAAAAGCAGATGAGATTATTAATCAGGCACAGATTCATACATCAGAACTTATTGACCAGCATGAGATTATGCAGCAGGCATATCAGAAAGCCAATAAGATGATTGATGAGGCAACTATGCAGGCGCAGCATATTCTTGATTCTGCTACAAATGATGCCAACGAGATAAGAATGGGAGCGATACAATATACAGATGATATGCTTGAGAAGCTCCAATATATAATAGAACATTCAATTAAGGATAACAGAAATAAATATAATTCTCTTATGTCAGGGCTTGAAAGTATTCTGAATGTTGTAAATAATAATCGTAATGAGTTAAAGGCGGATAACCAGCAGGAGGAAGAACAGAATATGAATCAGACATCTGATGAAGTACAGGAAAGTGAACCGCTGGATATACCACAGTATGATAATCATCAGGATGATATTTCAGGTTACGATGATAACGATGAGAATAACTAACTTAAATAATTTATGATTTTATTGAATATGCGAGTATATTACATTTTATATAATAATGATTAGTCGTATCTGACTTTTGCAGATATTATAATCAGTATTTATAATTGTAATAACTCGCTTTTTTAATTAATGCAGCAAGATAATCATGGCATTTACGATACTTACGATTGTAAGTATTATTTTTCCATATAGATAAGATTTAATATTAATGTTATTCTGTCTGTTTATTCCGGCAGTCTGCATAAGTGTTGATATTCCACCAAAGGCATTTACGGCTGTAATTATAATACATATATAA
The DNA here is from genome assembly GCA_900545725.1 of uncultured Eubacterium sp. Lineage (GTDB taxonomy): Bacteria > Bacillota > Clostridia > Lachnospirales > Lachnospiraceae > Lachnospira. Next base: position 1,495 of record URAI01000053.1, on the reverse strand, counting down.
GTTGTATCAATATTAAGACGGCTGCATAGAAATATTCCATTGGTTATTTCGGTAATGGAACAAAGAATTGTACTTATTACAGGATTATTTATAGGCAGAAGCATAATATATTGTGAAAGACATGAAAATATAATTATATATCCTGCCAGTTTAAGCATATTGTTGACGGCATCGGTAATGGAACTGTCAATTATATCTGATGTTCTAAACGGCATCTGTTTTTTTGTTGTAATATTTTTATTAATACCACAAATTATATCCTTATGATGGATAAACATAATAATTACCAGACATTCAATAACGGGAGTATATATACATAGTAATATTTTCCATAATTCAATTTTTTCATATAATATCTGATTTACTATATAATTAATTACAAATGATGGACTTGATATATTACAAAATGCGGCAAGCCGGCTGCTTATGTTTTCATCAGGGTGTTCGGAGTGATATGTACCACACAGATATGCACCTAAGGGATATCCGCATAATAAGCCGGATAGTATAATGTATATATATGAAAGACCTGAATTCATAGGGAATAATCTGATTATGCAGCCGGTAATAATAAATGCCGGAAATAAAGCAGGGAAAATGGTAGCGCCCCATAGTTTTATACCGGTTATTGCACCTGTAAAGGCGGTTTGTGGAAATATAATAATTCCTGTAAATGCAATTAATATCAGACATTTTAATGGAAGATTGTCAGATGACATAAATGTCTTTTTTTTCACAATAATCACCACTTTCTGACAGCATATAATATTACTGTAAGTTATACGGAGGTACACAGTAACATTAAAGCCTCTTATGTGATTATTGTATGATTGTATTAATATTAATATGTGTTAAAATAAATATAATATAAGGGACAAAAGGTATTTACCGCTTGTATAGTAAATATAGATATGTATCAGAAGGTAAAAATAAGTTATATTTAAAATATTTTTTGAGATGGTTATATACAGAAATGGAGGGTTTTATGGCAGATAACAGAACCAGTGGACAGGAAGAGAAGCAGTATACGGTCGGTGGATATACATTTACTGATAAGAAGGCAGCAGATGCTGCCAAAGAGGAGTTTCAGGCAATTAATAAAATGTCATCAAAGATTAATACTAAGGATGCAAGGCAGGTCTATGCATTATATAATTCAATAATTGATAAAAAACTCTTTAGCACAATGGTCGGGTTGAATTATCTTAAGGAATTGCAGCAGTTTCTATATATATGTAAAGAGATTCCTAATAACAGAATACGTCCGATTCCAATTAATAATGATGTGCAGAGTGTGCTTGAAGGTAAGAGGGAGATTATTGAAAATCAGAGTGAGATAAGAATATTAAAAAGAGAACGTAATATGTATAAAAGCAGATTTACGACCTCCATTATTATAAATCTGGCGCTGGTTGTTGTAATTATTGCAATGATTATAATTACTCTGACAAGTAAAAATCCTAATATAATCAATTATGAAACCAAACTACAGGAT
>URAI01000052.1 GCA_900545725.1 uncultured Eubacterium sp. | reverse complement strand
GAGCGACTAAGTTCTTCCCATATGCATACAAATCTTACATATCAGCCACAGCCTGTCCTCTGCTACATTTCAAAAACCACTACGCTGGGAATGACAACCGGTTGGTTACTGGTTAGCAATATACAATTTTAAACCAATACACTTGGAGTGGCGACCGTGACGTTATAGGTTAGACATATACAATTCAATGTCACTACGCTTGGGGTGACAACCGGGGCGTTATTCTACAGGTATTATAGAAGAAAGCTAACTGATAAAAATATAAGTTAGCAGATTTAAAAATGTGTTATTATCAGAAAAGAATATATGGAGATAGATACTGTAACGGTAAGGAAACAAAATAAGCAAAATAAGGATGAATAATAGCATCAAATATAGTCTGAACCGCAAGTTGAAGAATTTGGGATACTGTATTATAATTATCAGAATCAGATAATAAAAAGAAAAGAGGCTGTTTAATTATGACAAGACAGGAAGCATGGGATTTACTGACGGAGTTTAATAAGGACGAGTTTCATCTTGAGCATGCACAGATAGTTGGAAGTACTATGAAGTATTTTGCTAATGAACTGGGTTATGGTGATGAAGCTGATTTCTGGGAGATTGTAGGTATTTTACATGACCTTGATTTTGAGATGTATCCTGATAAACATTGTATTAAAGAACAGGAGATTATGAGAGAGCGCGGCATAGATGAAAGAATAATCCATGCTACGGCAAGTCACGGATATGGCATTACTGTCGATATAAAGCCTGAACATATGATGGAAAAAGTACTTTATGCTGTAGATGAACTTACAGGGCTTATAGGTGCTGTTGTGATTATGAGACCGTCTAAGAGTGTTCAGGATCTTGAATTAAAGTCTGTAAAAAAGAAATATAAGAGCAAAGGCTTTGCAGCAGGCTGTTCAAGAGAAGTTATACAAAGAGGAGCTGACATGTTAGAATGGAGTCTTGATGAACTTCTTCAAAGAACAATAGAGGCGCTGAAGACATTCAGGCCATAAAAGGATAGTGATCTTGATATGTTTCATAAATACAACAATCTGGTATTAGATTTTACACATATTTATGACGATGAACACATAAGAAAGAGTGATAAATTTCACTGGCTTGATCTAGGTACGCTTACAGGGTGTGACATGTATTGTTCACATGCTTCAGAAATACAATTGGGAAAGATGATTGATGAGTATGGAATTAATGGGATACATTTTATTGATTCAGGTAATTACCATTACATAACAAAAATTATGACAGACAGAATTAAAGAGCCATTTGTTCTTGTATTATTTGATCATCATACTGATATGCAAAAGCCTATGATTGACAACATGGTAAGCTGTGGAGACTGGGCAGGAAGCGTGCTTGATAATAACAGATTTCTTAAGCAGGCAGTTCTTATAGGACCACAAAATGATGATATAGAACATATAGATGTAAAATGTCCCGAAAAGCTTATAACATTTTCAGCAGAAGAACTTAGAAAAATTAATTCTGATGAAGATATTAATAACATTGTAATTGAAAAGAATATACAAAAAATATGTATGGACGTTCCCGTATACATATCAATTGATAAAGACATACTGGATAAAAGATATGTTGATACTAACTGGAGTCAGGGACATATGAGTGTTAGATTGCTTGAAACTCTGTTAAAGGATTTTATTGTAGATAAAGATATAATAGGAATAGATATATGTGGTGAGTGCAGAACTAATATTCCATTTTTTGAATATCTTAAGGAAGTTGAAAAGGATGGAATATTAAATCAGAAATTATATGAATTTATGACACATTATCTGTCAGATATGTAACAGATATACCGGAATAATATAAGTGAATATATAGAAAATATAGGAATAAAAGGACTTGTATAAGCATTTTGAATTATAAGATATAAAATGCTTTTACAGGTTCTTTTTCATATAATAAAATTACGTTTGACAAAAATGAATTTACAATATATAATACATTCATATCGGAATAGTATGAATTAAAAGAAAGAAGGTGTCTGATTTGAAAGAAATATTATGCTTTGGAGATTCTAATACTTACGGACTTATACCGGGAACATGCAAAAGATATTCTTATGATATAAGGTGGACCGGCATATTAGCAGACAGACTTGGAAAAGATTATCATATTGTTGAAGAGGGATTATGTGGAAGAACTACCATATTTGATGATAAAGACAGACCGGCAAGGGATGGAAGTGAGCTTCTTCCAACACTGCTTGAGAGCCACATGCCGCTTGATCTTGTAATTATTATGCTTGGAACTAATGATTGTAAGTCATTTTATAATGCTTCTGCTAAAGATATAGGTAAAGGTATTATAAAACTTATTGAACAAATCAGACATTTTGATGATAATATAGATATACTTATAATTTCACCGATACATCTTGGGACAGATGTATGGCAAGATGAGTACGACCCTGAATTTAGCAAGGCATCTGTTAATGTAAGTAAGCAACTTAAAAATGTATACAAAGATATTGCAAAAAGATATGGTACAGATTTTCTTGCGGCTTCTGATTATGCTGTGGCTGGTAAAGCCGATAATGAGCATATGGATGAGAAAGGACATAGAAATCTTGCAGCTGCAATCTATGATAAGATTATTAAAAAATATGAATCGCATTACGTTGCAGTGTAAATATTGTGAAAAATAATGCTGATGTGATTATTTCTTACAAGTTTATAAATGACGTGATTATCTATTTTGCCGGCATTACAAAACAGACTTTATTATATAACCAAGCCTGATATTTGGTTTAAGATTTTTCTTTCATTAAAAATGCCTGTTTTTCTTAGTCAATAATTTATATACAAATATTTTCTTATATGTGATAAAATAATATCCGTTGATTATTACTGTGTCATAAGTAAGTGCAGGGATTATATAAGCACTTTGTCTTATATTTGTAATGATGCTGTAATAAATTAATTAGAAAACGAGGAAGATATATGATTAAAAATATTATTTTTGATGTAGGAGAAGTATTGTTAGGATACCGTTGGAAAGAAATGCTTATGGATTATGGGCTTAAAGAGAGCGAGGCAATAAGAGTTGGAAATCTTATTTTTAATGATAATTTGTGGACACAGCTTGATATGCAGTCAGAACCAACTGAGAGTATAATAAAAAAATATGAATTAAAATATCCCGATGAAGCGGTGGTTATCAGATGGTTTATTGAACATGGGGAATTAATGCAGGTTAAAAGATATGATGTATGGGATAAGCTACATATTTTAAAGCAGGCAGGATATAAGATCTATTTATTATCGAACTATTCAAAGGACTTATTTGAAAAGCATACAAAAGATGCCGTATTTTTAAATGATATTGATGGGATGGTAGTATCATATCAGATACACAAGATAAAGCCTGATCCTGATATATACAGATATCTGTTACAGAAATATTCATTAAAGGCAGAGGAATGTATATTTTTTGACGACAGAAATGATAATACCGTGGCAGCACAAAAGCTTGGAATACAGGCTGTAACTGTAGAGTCAAAGGATGTTCTTATGAAAAATATAGATATGCTTTTAAATCAAAGTGGGGAGAAGGTTAAGAATAATGAATAAGATGCTGTCACATTTTAAAAATAAGTATTATAAAAAGGTTTTAAAAACTGCCGGGATATCATTATTAATGTTATCGTGTATAGGTTTATATGCCGGTGAAGATACCGATATTGTAGTGGCAGGAAGTAATAATATTGTAAATTGTAATACTACGGATAATAATATTAAAAATAATAATATTATAAATAATAATTTTAAAAATAGTAATTTAAATAATAATTATCTAAATAATGAGATTAATGCAGATATAGAAGGTTATATCCGGATATCATCCGCACAGGATTTGTTAAGCATTAAAGACAATCCGGCAGGACATTATATTCTTGTAAATGATATCGATATGGCAGGTTATGACTGGACACCTGTTGAATTTAGTGGTGAACTTGAAGGAAATGGATATTCTATACTTAATCTTACGGTTAATAGTGTTTCACAGGCATCAAGAATAACATATGATGGTAATATGAAGACATATGATACTGTATTTAGTGGAATGTTTAGTATTATTGAAAATGCCGCAATTAATAATCTTAGTCTTATAAATGAAAGAATTACAGTTGAAACAGATAACAACTGTTTTGTTGCAGGAATAGCGGGTTATTCTGATAAAAGCACGATAAGCGGATGTACTGTAAAAGGTACATATGAGCTTACAACAGGAAGCCATATGTTTGGAGTGGCAGGTGTTACAGGTTTTGGTAATGGTACGGTGCAGGATTCAGATATAGATGTGACTCTTATATGTACAGATACTAATGTTGAGGATAAAGACGAACAGTTTATGGGTGGTGTCATTGCTGATGGATATATGACAATCAGCAATTGTAATATTAATATAGCAGGCTATGATTCAGACCATGGTTATGTGCATGATGGTGGAATAATAGGAATGAATATGCCATATCCGAAAGGAAGTCAGGAAAGCGGCAATATAAGGAATTGTACTGTTAATGGATTTATAACATTTTTTGAGGATAATACAGACAGAAGAGCATATTGCAGTGCAATTTATGGGGAAATGCTTGGCGGCTTATATGTATCTAATAATAAAGAGTCATTTAATAGAGATGAAAGATATGATTATTCAGTAAATTTAAGACCTGAGCAGTGCGGTAATCCTAAATATACTACATCTATGGTTTCACCGGATTGTAACAACTTCGGTTATACAACATATACATGTCAGACCTGTGGATATTCATATAATGATAATTACACATTAAAGAAGCATCAGGTATCACAGTATAATATTATAAAAGAAGCAGATTATGAACATACAGGCGTTAGACAGGGAATATGCAGCATATGCAATCAGACAGTGTCAGAAAGCATTGATAAACTTATAAAGGCAGATAGCTGTACTATAAGTTCGGCAAGTCTTGAGCTTAATAAAAAAGAGAACGTACAGCTTACAGTAACTGTTACGCCGACAGCTGCAACAGTAAAAAATACAGTATGGGAATCAACAGATACCGGAGTAGCTACAGTAGACTCCAATGGTATAGTTACAGCCGTAGGAAGTGGAAAAGCTGTAATTTCATATAGTATAGATGGTAATGTCATGGCAGAAAGTAATATTACGGTTAAAAGTAATCAGACAGCCATAATACTTATATGTGTGATTATAGCAGCAGGAATAATTGCAGTTATAACAGGAGTTATATATGCAGGCTCGCATAAGAAGCAGCGTAGGAGATAGTTTTATATTAAATAACTAAAACATGATAAATTTAACGAGATGATGGAATAAAAAATATAAAAAGGTGAATCACGTGATACACCCGCCATCAACCTGAAAATAAGATTAATTATTTAAACCATTTACTACAATAATCTGATAGGGCATTATAGAAATTTGCGATAGAAATTTACGATAAAATCACTATTTGACAAACAAAATCACAAGTGATATTATAATAAACAGAGTGTCGATTATATAAGTCGCACAAAGGGGTACACCACCGCGGGTGTAGCTTTCCTTTGTGCGGCTTTTTTTATTTATATGAAAAGATATAAAGACACTAATAAATAAACAACTACAGGAGGAGGCAAAAATGGCAAAGATTAATGGTAAAGAAGAAAATCCCGGTAATATCACATTACTGGAATATCTTAATAAGAATAATTATAATCTAAAGATTATTGCCGTTGAAAGAAATGAGGAAATTGTTTCAAAAAATGATTATGAAAAGGTATATATACAGCCTGACGATGTTATAGAAATTGTAAGTTTTGTTGGAGGCGGCTGATATGGGAAATAATAAACTGCCCTCAAAAGAACAGATGCATGATGCACTGGTTCTGCGTCATAAAAAGAAAGTACAGGATAAGCTGGATACTGCAAGGGTAGCGGTATGCGGACTTGGAGGTCTGGGTTCACATATCGCAATAGCGCTTGCAAGATGTGGAGTTGGATATCTCCATCTTATAGATTTTGACAGTGTTGAGCTTACTAATATTAACAGACAGCAGTATCCTATAAACCAGATTGGTAATCCAAAACCATATGCTCTTGAACAGGAAATAATTCGTTTTGCACCTTATATACAGATAAAGACAGATTATATTAAGCTTACGACAGATAATATTCCAAAGCTTTTGTCAGGAGAGGATTATATATGCGAGGCATTTGATGATGCTGAACAGAAGGCAATGATAACTAATTGTATACTTGAAAAGCTGCCGGATAAGAAGCTTGTTGGTGCATCCGGTATGGCAGGTTTTGGAAATAGTAATGCCATAGTAACAAGACGTATAACCAATAATTATTATCTGTGTGGTGATGGTGTAACTGAAAAGACAGATGAATATGGTCTTATGACACCGAGGGTTATGATATGTGCAGGGCATCAGGCAAATAAGATAATAGAATTGATAGTAAACGATAATTAAAAATGAAAAATGGAGGTTAATATGGATAAGAAAAATAATAATGAAAAAGATACATTTATGTTAGGAGGAAAGGAATTTTCTTCAAGATTTATATTAGGTTCTGGAAAATATTCAATGGAACTTATTAAAGCAGCAGTAGAAAATGCGCAGGCACAGATTATAACACTTGCGGTAAGAAGAACTAATACAAAGCAGGGTGAGAGCATACTTGATTATATTCCCCAAAATGTAACATTGTTACCTAATACATCAGGTGCCAGAGATGCAAATGAAGCTGTAAGAATTGCCAGAATGTCAAGAGAGTTAGGCTGCGGTAACTTTGTGAAGATTGAAATTATGAAAGATTCTAAATATCTGCTTCCTGATAACAATGAGACAGTAAAGGCTACACAGATTCTTGCAGATGAAGGCTTTGTGGTTCTTCCATATATGTATCCTGATCTTTATACTGCAAGAGAACTTGTAAATGCAGGTGCAGCAGCAGTAATGCCGCTTGCAGCTCCGATAGGTTCTAATAAAGGTCTTGCTGCTAAGGAATTTATAAAGATAATAATAGATGAAATAGACCTTCCGGTTATAGTAGATGCCGGAATAGGCCGTCCGTCACAGGCATGTGAAGCTATGGAGATGGGAGCTGCGGCGGTCATGGCCAATACTGCAATTGCGACAGCAGGAGATGTTCCTATGATGGCAGAAGCATTTAAAAATGCAATAAATGCAGGAAGGGCAGCTTATCTTGCAGGTCTTGGAAGAGTACTTGAACGAGGTGCGGCAGCATCAGATCCGCTTACAGGATTCCTTCATTAAAAATGGAGAATAGCGTGAAAATAATTATGATGCGATTATTTTTACAAGTTTATAAATGAGGAATGGAATAATTAACATTACAGAGGTAATCAGGTAGTTATAAATTGTTGTAGATGCTTTGTGAACAATTTAACATGTTTTTAAAACATTTACAGAATGGAGATAATTATGGAGACGAATAGTACACAAAAAAAGGAAAATTCATTTTATGTGGATTCAGATAAATTAAGTGAACAGGCATTAAAAAGAAAGCACCAGCTTGAAAATGATCCGTCGAGCAGGACAGACCCATTTGAATATATGCCGGGAATGGAACATATTAAGTCTGATATTCAGGAAAAGGTAATAAAAGCCATGAATGAATATGAATATGACAAATATACTGCTTTGGATGTAAGAAGAGCATTAGATAGTGAAACCTGCGGTATTGAAGAATTTAAAGCATTATTATCACCTGCGGCACTTCCATTTTTAGAGGAAATGGCAGCAAAAGCAAAACTTGAAACAAGCAGACATTTTGGTAACACAGTATATATATTTACTCCGTTATACATAGCTAACTATTGTGAGAATTATTGTGTATATTGTGGATTTAACTGTTATAATGATATTAAGAGAAAGAAACTTAATGCACAAGAGATAGAGCATGAAATGAAGATTATTGCAGATTCAGGAATAGAAGAAATTCTTATGCTTACAGGAGAAAGCAGAGCGGTAAGTGATGTTAAATATATAGGAGAGGCGTGTAAGCTTGCAAAGAAATATTTCAGAAATATAGGACTTGAGATATATCCTGTCAATTCAGATGAATACAGATATCTTCATGAATGTGGTGCCGATTATGTTACGGTATTTCAGGAAACATATAACTCAGCTAAATATGAGACACTTCATCTTATGGGGCATAAAAGGGTATTTCCATATAGGTTTGAAGCTCAGGAAAGAGCAATTCTTGGTGGCATGAGAGGTGTTGGATTTTCAGCACTGTTAGGACTTTCTGATTTTAGAAAGGATGCACTTGCAACGGCACTGCATGTATATTATCTGCAAAGAAAATACCCATATGTAGAATATTCACTGTCATGTCCACGACTTCGTCCGATAATTAACAATGAAAAGATTAATCCGTTAGAAGTTGGTGAAAAGCAGTTATGTCAGGTACTCTGTGCTTATAGAATATTTCTTCCTTATGTCGGAATTACAGTGTCTTCAAGAGAGAATAAGTCATTCAGGGATGGAATTGCTAAGATTGCTGCTACAAAGGTATCTGCCGGGGTGTCAACAGGAATTGGTGATCATGAGAGTAAATATACCGGTAAGCAGGAGGATGATATGGGTGATGAACAGTTTGAAATATCAGATGCAAGAAGCTTTGATGAGATGTATTCTGATATGGAGAGTGAAGGATTACAGCCTGTATTAAATGATTATGTGTATGTATAAAATATGTATAACTAACAGAAAACTTGTAAAAGGTGACTTTATAGTACAGCTTAAAAAAGTTGTAAAAACAGATGTGTCAGCAGTAATACTTCGTGAAAAAGACTTAGACGAAGCATCGTATGAGGAACTTTTAAAACAGGTTATGCCGGTATGTAAACAGGCAGATATACCGCTTATAGCACATAAATATATAAATGCAGCAATAAAAAATGGTATTAGTTACATACATCTTCCATTTTCCGATTTTGTCAGGCTGTATGGTGATAACAAATCTTGTGCTGTGTACAATGGCACAGATTGCAGTATTGCCAGAGAAGCTGTTATCAGTAATTCAGATATATCATATTATAAAGATAAAGAAAAATTAAGAATAGGTACATCGGTTCACTCTGCAGAGGACGCAATATATGCCATGAAACATGGTGCGGCATATGTAACGGCCGGGCATGTGTTTACTACGGATTGTAAAAAAGGACTTGAACCTAGAGGATTACATTTTTTAAAGGATGTCTGCTGCAATGTTGATATTCCGGTATATGCAATCGGCGGGATTAATGAGAACAATATGGAGTCATGTATAAAGGCTGGAGCGGCAGGTGTATGTATGATGTCAGGATATATGACATTATAACATTAATATTTGTTGAAATAGAGGTGTAGAGGGCAGGCTGTCCCGGGTATGTGAATTTGCACGCTTAGTTTTTACCATATGCGTGTAAATATCATATACCAGGGACAGCCTGCCCTCTGCTACATTTTATAAATCTCTGCACCGGAAATTAATTAAATAATTCTTTTACCATTTCTGCATTGTATACAACCTGTTTTTTATGTTCAACTTCAATTAAATATAATGCATGGGCTGCAAGGTGTTCTGCTGCCTGTTCAAGATCACGTATTCCGGTTGTATTTTCAAATATGTCAAGTACTGCATCAAGTGCTTCATCAGATACAATACATTCATCCTCACGCAGTGCGATACGCTTAAGCACCTTTGGTAGAGAGAATTTTGAAAATATAGTTTTCTTTTCATCTCTTGTATAATCAGGTATGTCAATTACGGCAAAACGTGAAAGTAAAGGTGCGCTTATCTGGTCTTTGTAATTAGCTGTGGCAATAGGATATACACCAGATGTAGGAATAAGACATTCCATATAATTATCAGTAAATCCTAAGTTATCAAGCAGTGTAAGGAGCACATCCGCAGGATTGCCATTACCATTGCCGGCAGTAGCTTTATCAAGCTCGTTAATTATAAATACGAGATTAGACTCACCAGCCATATTAAAGGCTTCCATTATAATACCCGGCTTTGCATTGGAATATATTCTTGAACTTCCTGTAAGCTGTTCTGCATCATTGATTGAACTCATATCAAGTGTTGACCAAGGAAGCTTAAGAATCTTAGCTATAAGGTATGCAATCTGTGATTTACCGGTTCCTGCCGGACCTACAAGAAGAATACCATAAGCTGGAAGTGTATGTGTACGGTTAATCTGTATAATGGTTTCGATAATTCTCTGCTTAACGCTTTCCATTCCAAATAATTCTTCATCAAGTATACGTCTTGCTTCATCAGGGTCAATTGCTTCAAAATAATTGCTCTTCCATTTGATGTTAAGCATGATTGATAAAGCTCTCTGGGCGTGTCTTTTTTCTTCCGGTGTGACTTCACTTGACTTAGCAACGGCAAGATTACGTCTTGCCCACAGGCGTATATTGTCAGGAAGAGTAATTCCTGCACAGTTTAAAAAGTCTGATATACTTGTAATGCTTGTTATCTTCATGTTATCAGCAGATTCATCAGGTTCATCGTCAGACACATCTGTGGCAACAGCATTACTTTCAAGCAGGCGTTCAATCATAAATTGTAAAAAGCCGTCGGATGAAGAGAGTTTATTGCTGTTATTGTGAACAATTTCACATATCTTATATACGGCAAAGCCTTCATCTGTATTATCACCTGTAAGTTTAACCTTGATACGGTTATCACCAAGCCATTTTATAAGACTTGTAAAACGCGAATCAATTTTTAAAATATTACCGAATATATGATTATCTGCTGCCTGTAATTCAAAGGCAGTTCTTTTATTAGGATTGGTAAATGTTCCGACGGAATTATGTTCCCATTCACCTTCTGAATTATCAAGAATAAGAATCGGATGTTCCATAGAGGTTACTTTATTATTAGAATCAAATGTAGTATATGTACATTCAAAAGCAGATGAACCTGCAGATGTACTGTTAGAATCATATACAAGCATATTATTTCTCCTTTGATAAATGTTTTCATATATAATAACACATTTTAGGATAAAATAAAAAGTGTTTTATTCAGCTATATAGATATAAAGAAATACTTTTATCTGATTGGTCTGGAATATATTGAGATTACAAACAAAAAGAACCTATTTTTACATTTTAATATATAATTTTTATATGACAGCTATTTATAAAATTAGCTTTACATATCATAAAAACAGAACTATAATGCGAATGTAGAAAAATACATATATTAATTTTGAAATATATGTAAGCTCTTTGCTACCAAGCGAAGGCAATCAGCCGTATTAATCACACGTATGTTATATTCATGGCTTATATTAATATTTTCAAAGCTAATAATTGAGGATTAACATTGATATCGCTTAGAAATGAGGCTTGTTATGTTATTTGAAAAGAAAACACCATTAGAAAAGATGGAAAAAGAAGTAAAAAAGGGTCGCTGGTATGAATTATCAGAATATGCAGATGGCTCAAAGGAAGAAAAGATTGATCTTGCAAAGGCGCTTGCAGGAAGTGATAATGAAAACAGTGTAGAGATTCTTATGAGATTAATTGATGATAATAATGATGATGAGGTTGTAACAGCAGCGTGCGAATCGCTTAAGAAAGTAGGCTCAGAACACAATACTGCGGATTTGCTTGAAAAGTTAAACAGCATACCTAAAGAGAAAGAAAAGATAAGAGAAGAAATAAGCAGTACAGTTCAACAGCTTCATCACAGGGTATAATTTTGTTTTTAACAGCTCACTTAAAGTCTTGATATATAAGAATAAAAGTATAGCAACAATGTAATATGAAATATAAGGACACACCTGTACCGGATATTATAATATAAGATATATCGTCTGACATTATAATATCCGGTACAGGTGTGTTTTATTGAATGGATTATATTTGATAAAATGTGTAACAGCTGAAATTAGTAGTGAAATTTATTAATTAAATATGTTAGAATTAAATCGGTTTATAATTATGAAATAACAACAGGAGAGTGGATATGGAAAAGAATAGTAATGGGTCAGAGAATATAATTGAATTAAAAAATATAAGTAAAATATATAATGATAATGGATTTAAGGCAGTGGATAATTTTAATCTTTCTGTCAGGAGAGGCGAATTTGTAACATTTTTAGGACCGTCAGGCTGTGGAAAGACTACGACACTAAGAATGATAGCAGGTTTTGAGCTTCCGACAGACGGACAGATTCTTCTTAATGGACAGGATATATCAAGGCTTCCTGCAAATGAGCGCCCGATTAATACGGTATTCCAGCGATATGCATTATTTCCACATATGAATATATTTGACAATATAGCATTTGGATTAAAATTAAAAAAACTTCCTAAGGAAGAGATACGCAGAAAAGTAAGTAATGTATTGTCAATGGTAGACCTTGAAGGTTTTGAAAACAGAAAGGTATCAACATTATCAGGTGGACAGCAGCAGCGAATTGCGATAGCGAGGGCATTGATAAATGAACCTGAGATTCTTATGCTTGATGAACCGCTTGCAGCACTCGATTTAAAGATGCGTAAGGAGATGCAGTTAGAATTAAAGAATATGCATGATGAGCTTGGAATTACATTTATATATGTAACACATGATCAGGAAGAGGCTCTTACTATGTCTGATAAGATAGTAGTAATGTCAGAGGGAAAGATTCAGCAGATTGGAACACCTGAGGATATATATAATGAGCCTGAAAATGCATTTGTAGCAGATTTTATAGGTGAGAGCAATATATTTAAGGGTATAATGACAGGAAAGATGAAGGTACGCTTCTGTGGTGGGGAATTTCTCGGAATGGATGATATTACAGAAGGAACACTTGTCGATGTAGTTGTAAGACCGGAAGATGTTATAATTACTAAGCCATCAGAGGGAACAGTAACAGGCAGGATTGTATCTGTTATATTTAAGGGTATGCATTACGAGGTTACAGTTGAGTCAGGTAAGTATGAAATGGTAATAAGAACTACTAAGTGTTATAACGTGGGCGATACAATAGGAATGTGCCTTGAGCCGGATGGCATACATGTAATAGTTGCAGAAGATCATACAACAAGCTTTGTTACAGATATTAACAGTGATTACACACTGGACTTTAATGGTAAGGTTATTAACTGTGATATCACTAAGGTTATACCGAAAGCTACGATTAAGGATGGAATATTATATAATGGCAATGGTGAAAAGGCAGATATATCAAAGCTTAAGGTTATTGTATCAATCCAGCCTTATGATATTCAGATGAGTGATGATGTTGAAGCCGGCATTGTAACAGGAAAGATAATTAATCTTATATATAAGGGCGACCATTACAGTTATGTTATAAGAACTGAATATGAACATGACTTAATAGTAGATGATGAATATCTTTGGAATATGGGAGATCTGGTAAGCCTTATCATGCCTGAGGATAAGATGAAGTTCCGGTTAAAAAAATAATATGATATCAGATTGGAGAAACACAACATTTTTATAATTTGTTTGTGCCTTTAGAGAAGCGAAAGGATTGATAAAAATATGAAAAATGGATTTTCACGCAGGCAGCTTGGAATACCTTATGGAATATTTCTTATATTATTTGTGGCTGCACCGTTAATTGTACTTATATATTATGCATTTACGAATGGTTCAGGGCAGTTTAGCATGGACAATTTATGTACTTTTTTTACTGACCCTAATACACTTGGAACACTTTGTTACAGCATTGCACTGGCATTTGTAACTACATTGGTATGCCTCGTTATAGCATATCCTGTAGCATACATACTGGCACATAGTAATTTCAAAAGAAAATCAGTAATACTTATGCTTTTTGTAATTCCAATGTGGATTAATTTTACACTAAGAATGACGGCACTTAAGGAGATATTGTCATTAATAGAGGGTAATCTTGCTTTCTATCCTTTTATTAATTCAGTAATAGGTATGACATATGACTTTCTTCCATTTATGATACTGCCGCTTTATACAACATTATCAAAGCTTGATAAGAGTCTTATTGAAGCGGCATCAGATCTTGGCGCAGATAATGCACAGACATTTATTAAGGTAATACTTCCATTGTCAGTTCCCGGAATAATAAGCGGAGTATCAATGGTATTTTTACCGGCAATGACTAATTATGTGGTGCTTGATATGCTTTATAACAGCACTTATATAATGGGTAGTCTGATAGGAAGTTATTTTAGCGCTTATGACTGGAATAATGGTTCGATGATAGCATTGATACTTCTTGTGATCATAGGTATATTTTCTATATTTACGGTTGATAAGGATGCAGAAAGGAATTAAAGATGACAAAAAGATATTTAAAAAAAGCATTTTTATGTCTGGTGCTTTTATTTATGTACTGTCCGATAATTGTGCTTGCAGTATACAGTTTTACTGATTCTCCTAATATCGGAGCGATACATTCATTTACATTTAAAAATTATATTACGCTCTTTACAACACCTGAGCTTTCGCATATGATTGCCGGTTCTATAATTCTTGCATTATCAAGTGCGGCACTTGCAACAATCCTTGGAACATGTGGGGCAATAGGGGCATTTTATTCAAAGAAAAGGGTAAAAGGCTTCATAGGTACAATGAATCAGGTGCCTGTTGTAAATGCTGATGTTGTAACAGGTTTTTCAATGTGCATATTAATTGTAGTTGTATTTGGAGTAAGCAAGGATACATTTATTCCGTTAATCATAGGTCAGGTAGTGCTTAGCGCGCCTTTCGTATATCTTGCGGTAATGCCTAAGCTTAAGCAGATGGATTCAAGCCTTTATGAGGCGGCGCTTGACCTTGGGGCAACACCTGCCTATGCACTTATTAAGGTTATAATACCGCAGGCGGCATCAGGAATACTTTCAGGCTTTGTGATGGCTGTTACACTATCACTTGATGATTATTTCGTGGCTACTTATACAAAGCCAGCGACCTTTGATACTATAAGCACGTATGTTGTCAATGCAACAAAGGGGTCGCAGACACAGATAAAGACAGCATTATGGGCATTATCAACAATAATATTTTTAATTGTTGTTGCAGTCGAGATTGTTATCAATGTGAGTGCTTCAAAAAAGAACAGGGAGGAGCAGCAGAATTGAAAAATAGCAAAGTAAAAATTATTTTTAAATATTCATCAATATGTATTCTGACAGCATTTATAATAACAGCCACACAGATAGCAGCTACACTTATTTTTGGAAGCAGTTCTATAGGTGCTTTTAATGCTGATAATGTATATGCAAAAGAAAGCGAAGATGTAATAACATTAAAGATATGTAACTGGGAAGAGTATATTGACGAGGGCGGCTGGGATGAGCCTGTTGAGCTGGATAATAAGACAATTACAAGTGATAAATCCATGGTTGAGGATTTCAAAGACTGGTATTACCAGACATATCATAAGAGGGTAAATGTTGAATACAGTTGTCTTGGAACGAATGAAGAGCTTTATAATATGCTGACACTTGGCGATGAATATGACCTTATCTGTCCTTCTGAATATATGATAATGAAGTTAATGGCACAGGGCTGGCTTGAACCATTTTCAGAGGAATTTTACGATATTTCTAATCCATATAATTATTATGCAAAGGGAGTATCTCCATTTATAAAGAATGTATTTGATACTAATAAGATTAACGGTGAGAGCTGGAGCAGATATGCTGCCGGATATATGTGGGGAGTTACAGGCATTGTATACAATCCTGAAAATGTAAGTGAACAGGAAGCTTCTACATGGAAGATAATTAATAATGATAAGTTTAAAAGGCAGATAACAGTTAAGGATAATGTCAGGGATTCAATGTTTGCGGCAGTTGGTGCAATCAAGTCTGATAAGCTTATGTCTGATACATTTAAAAATGCTTCTGATTATAAAGAAAGACTTGCAAAGGAGATGAATGATACATCTGATACTACGGTAGATGATGTAAGAACATATCTTCAACAGGTTAAGGATAATGTATATTCATTTGAAACGGACAGTGCAAAGGCTGATATGGTAACAGGCAAAGTATCAGCAGGTTATCAGTGGTCAGGTGATGCTGTATACACGATGAATCAGGCAGACGATGATGGCGTAAGCCTTGATTTTGCTGTGCCTTACGAATGTACTAATATGTATTTTGACGGATGGACAATGTTAAAGTCAGGAATAAATGGAAATGAAGAAAAAAAGCAGGCGGCAGAAAGCTTCATTAACTTTATATCAATGCCTGATAATGCTGTAAGAAATATGGAATATATAGGATATACATCTGCTATTTCAGGTGGTGATGATACGACTGTTTATGAATATGTAAAATATAATTATGAAGCAGAGAATGAAACGGATAAAGTTACTTATCCACTTGGATATTTCTTTTCAGGCGATTCCGCTGATGAAAGATATATGCTTGTAACAACTAAGGAGCAGACCAAAAGACAGTTATCGGCACAGTATCCGTCAGAGGAAGTTATGGAAAGAAGCGCCATAATGCAGTATTTTAATGATGAAGATAATTCAAGGATTAACCAGATGTGGATTAGTGTAAGATGTTATAATATACATAATATTCCTGTATGGGGCTGGATTATTGCGATAGTGGTTATAGCAGGTGGTATTATGTTATATGTAAAAAATTTTATAAAAAA